>DFNM01000034.1 GCA_002376045.1 Firmicutes bacterium UBA3567 | reverse complement strand
AAGTGTCCAATTTAGTTAGGGGACTTAATGGCAACGACCAAAGGATTATAGGGAACAAAATCAGTTGGTAGCAGTCTAACAGAACCAAGAATTAATAAGGTATGTAAACATTAGCAACTGTTGGATATACGCTGATTACAACATCCTATCGCCTCAGATTGTTAGCCTCTCCTAGCATTTCATCTGCCGCCTTTATGGCTTTGGTATTTATCTCATATGCCCTCTGGGCTGTGATAAGATTTATCATTTCTTCAACCACCTGGACATTGGACATTTCCAGATAGCCCTGCAGAATGGTACCGTATCCAGGGTCATCAGGATTCTGCTGGAGTATGGCCTCCCCTGAAGCATTCGTTTCTTTATAAAGGTTTTTGCCAATGGTGTTTAAACCGGTAGGGTTTATGAATTTGGCCAGAGCTATCTGACCTATTTCTTCAATTTCACCATCTTGATTAATCCCTGTAATCCTGCCGTCTTCAGCGACGCTAATTTCCCTGAATTCTTCAGGAATTACAATAACATCCTCATCCCTGCTGAGAACGTAGTAGCCGTCTGACGTGACAAGAATTCGCTCACCATCATCCGTACTGAGTTTAAAGGTTCCATCCCTGGTATAAGCCCTTGAACCATCCGGGAGTTCCACCACAAAAAAGCCATCTCCTTCTATGGCGAGGTCAAAGGTGTTACCCGTTTGCTGTAAATTGCCCTGGAGGAACAGCTTGCTGGTTGCACTGGGTCTTACACCATGGCCTATCTGTATACCGACAGGCCTCCCTATCCCTCCTTCAAAATCATTTGATCTTACCAGAGTTTCATACAGCAGGTTTTTAAATTCAACCCTGCTCTTTTTGTAACCCGCTGTGTTTACATTGGCCAGGTTGTTGGATATCACATCAACATTGAGCTGCTGTGCGATCATTCCTGAACCTGCCGTCCAAAGTGCTCGCATCATATCGGCTGAAACCTCCTTCTGTTTTTTCAACCGATGCCGCCGCTGTTTACACCGCCTCTGTCAGTCAGCGGTTTTGTGGCCTCTGCAATGCAGTCCAGCCATTAGATTCTGGCGACATCGTTGACAGCTTTACCTAAAAGTTCGTCATGGGTTCTTATAACCCTCTGATTGGCTTCATAAGCCCTTGTAACATTGATCATCTTAACCATCTCTTTCACAGCATTTACATTTGAAACTTCCAGAAAACCCTGATTTACCTTTACAGCTGCTGCTATCTCATCTTCAGGGTCCCCCTGATAGGTGAACACACCTTCCTCTGATTTTTCCATCAGTGTTTTATCCTCAAAATTCGCAATCCTTAAGAAATCTACGAAGTATTCTCCTTCCCACACTTCCCCTGTTTCTGTAATCGTGACATCTTCACTGAAAAGCTGTATGGGGCCACCCTCACCCAGCACTCTGTGACCATCTTTTGTAATAAGGTATCCCTCATTGTCCAGTGCAAAAGCTCCATTCCGCGTGTATCTGATCCCTTCTTCCGTTTCAATTGTAAAAAAACCTTCCCCCTCTATTGCCACATCAAATCTGTTATTTGTTCTTTTCAGAGATCCCTGGGAAAAATCTATATATGTCCTTTCCAGCTGTGTTCCCAAACCAAGGTTTCCTATGTGGGGTTTAAGATCGATTTTTTTAAAACCTGTGGGATCATTCACCCTGTGTATCCTCATTTCTCTCAGTTGTCTAAAAGTAGCAAAATCTTCTTTAAATCCCGTTGTATTAACGTTTGCAAGGTTGTTGGCAATGATGTTGAACCTCTTCATTTCAGCCAGCATTCCTGATGCAGCAGTGTAGAGACCCCTAATCACCCGTCACTTCACCTCCTTACATGTATTCTTGCCACCTTCATCTAGCGTTCTGAGCGTATCTAAAATCTAGCTTTGCTGAATTTGGGTAGGATCCCGAAGGAACGAAGTTAAATACGCTCTATTATCTGCTGTAGCAGAAAATATTTTAAATAATTCCATATTCTTCACACTTTTTAATAACAAAATCATAATCTTCATTTTGGTGTAGAAATACCTTTTAGAAGAAATTCGATCTATATGTTGTGGTTGTGGTTTCATATTATCATAAGATATAGAGTAATTTTATTGAAAAATGGACTTTTCACAGTAGAATCAATCTTTACATCTCTTTAAAATCTCATAATCATTTCTTAATTTGTTTATTTTGTTTATTGAGATACTTTTCTGGCCCAATTTTTCAATTAGAATCGTAGGAACAAATAAAGCTCATATGAATCATTACACAAAGGGCGCACGCCAATTACAACATCCGAAGTCGTTGTAGATTGAATATATTCCTTAACACCAGATTTATACACTCTATCAACACCGCCGCGAGTTCCACCTGTAAAACTAATTGATTTTTTAGCTGTTTTTACTTGAGCTCTTATTATCTCCTCAGCACCATCTTCTTTTTTGAATACTATAATTATATCATAAGGCGATAGAGGCAAATCTACTAAAGAAACTTTTGAAAAATTTCGCCTGCCTGTGTTCCTCTTGATAGATGGGTATAAGACTGCTTGCTGCAGGTGCGCCTTTGCTTCATGGATAATCCCGGAAATATACGTTGTCTGTTTTTAACGATAGAATTTTCTCTAATGCAAAAGACGAGTAACAAGAAAAGCTTATATATGCGGGAACTAACTCTTTAGACGCCTTTTTCTATCAGTTCACTCAAAATTCGGTTGTAGCTTTTTCCCTGAGATGATTCTACTTTTTGCTCATTACAAGATGTGGCTGAAGCTTGTCTAAACACTCCAGGGCCTTACCCGTCCCAATAGCCACACAGGAAATCGCATCTTCAGCTACATGCACGGGCAGTTTTGTTTTTTCGCTAATAAGCTTATCAAGACCATTGAGGAGAGAACCTCCTCCAGTCATTACAATACCTCTATCACTTATATCTGCTGAAAGTTCGGGGGGAGTTTTTTCAAGGACATGGAAAATACAATCCAGTATATCATTTATAGGTTCTTCCATGGCCTCAAAAGTTTGATGGGAAGTCAGTTTTAAGTTTATAGGCAGCCCTGTGACAAGGTTCCTTCCCCTCACCTCCATTTCCAGCTGTCTTTCTTTCGGATATGCAGTACCAACTTTTATTTTTACCTCTTCAGCAGTCCTCTCTCCTATCATCACATTAAACTGTTTTCTCACATACTTTGCAATAGCCTCGTCAAACTTGTCCCCTGCCACCCTAATAGACTGGCTGCATACTATGTTACCTAAAGATAAAACGGCAACATCCGTAGTGCCACCACCGATATCCACAACCATGTTTCCTACTGGCTGGGATATATCAAGGCCTGCTCCTATTGCTGCAGCCACAGGTTCTTCTATTAAAAAAGTACTACGCGCCCCAGCCTGTCTGGTGGCTTCAAGCACAGCCCTTTTTTCTACAGTGGTAACTCCGGTAGGTATACAGACCATGATTCGGGGTTTCAGGAACAGCCTTCGTCCACAGACTTTAGATATAAAATATCGCAGCATCATTTCCGTAACATCATAATCAGCTATAACACCATTCCTTAAGGGCCTAATTGCAACAATGTTTCCGGGTGTCCTTCCAAGCATCCTTCGTGCTTCCTCTCCAACGGCCAGCATTTTTTTTGTGTTTTTATCGATAGCAACCACCGATGGTTCTTTCAGCACAATTCCTTTTCCCTTGATGTAGACCAGTACACTGGCAGTTCCAAGGTCAATTCCAATATCCTGGGCCATTCCAAACATCAATATCCCCCTCAGAAAGAATATGTATCTGCTCATCTTCCGCATTAAGAAAAATCCAAAAAGGTTTCCACAAGAAAGAAGGTATACACATGGTCCTTTGTTGAATAAATGTTCCAAACGTAAAAGTTTAGAAGGAAATTTTGGTAGATTGCAACGAGTTTAAGAAAAATTTCGCTTGCCTGCATTCCTCTTAATAGATAGGTGTAAAACTGCTTGCTGCAGCTACACTTTTGCTTCATGGATAATTCCGGAAATACACGTTACCTATTTTTTTCACAACAGAATTTTCTTTAATGCGAAAGATGGTATCTGATTTTTTTACCACGAATTTTCCATTTTCCTTGACTAGACGAAATAAACTTATGCTAAATCCTATGTCTTGAAATAATTCTACAAATTAAGTTAAAATCCTTCCTTATTTGCAAAATTAGCGCATCTTTTCATATTTCTTCTTGGTAGCTCTCCCACCTCTGATATGCCTTTCTGCTTTGTTGAATTCTAAAACTTTTTTTACTTCTCTTGCCAACTCAGGATTTATTATCGGGAGTCTCTCTGTCATATCTTTATGGACAGTGCTTTTACTCACACCAAATACTTTTGCTGCCCTTCGAACTGTCGCTTTAGTTTCTTTTATATACTTTGCGGTCTCCAATACTCTTATCCTCATGTAATCTTTCATTAAAAGCCCCCCTTCACTAACTTTTCCTTACATATATATGCTTTTAATGGGAAATATAGAAGAAAAAAAGGTGCTACAGCCCAATAAATGGGCTGTAGCACCTTTTTTAAGTTTTTCTCTGGCTTTACACTTATTATTCACTTTGTGGCAAGTAGTGTGCAGGATCAATATGTTTTCCAGCTTTTATCAGCTCGAAATGCAGGTGAGGAGGATCGGCAACTTCTACAAGGGCTGATTGACCGACAGCACCAATAACGGTACCTTTCTTAACATATTCCCCCTCCTTAATCAGAATTTCTTTGGCAAGGTTGGCATAAAGGGTTTTCACTTTATTCCCGTGATTCAACACAACCTTCCACCCCAATCTGGGATCCTCCACTACTTCTTCTACCGTTCCAGACAGTACAGCTTTAACCGGAGTTCCATATTCAGCTTTGATATCAATCCCCTTATGGGTTTCCCAGTGTTTAAGGGTTTCAGAATACACAGGCCTGTCCACTGAAAAGGGTTTAATAATTTCGCCGAAAACCGGCTTTATCATGGTATTTAAGTTGACAGAAACAAGGATTTCCTTTTTGGGTTTCGGCTGTCGGCCTGTGTTTTGGAGCTGTGAGAGTTTCTCCGATACCTGGTCATTTAAAACAGGTTCTTCAGCCTCTGCTTCCTTTTTCGATGTCTGTTCTTCAGGTTTTATTTCCTGTAATTGCTGTGTTTCTTCATTAACGTTTTCCTGGACCTTTCCCTGTGATTTATTGATGTTTTCTACAGCCATATTGTGTTCGGCAAGATCGGCTTTCTGGCCCATGTAGGATAGATAAGCTGTCACGATAATTGCTGTTAAGCATGCTATTAATACTATATAGAAGCTTTTGTTTTTGCTTAACTTTATGTAGCTTATTTTCTTTTTGATGTTTTCGAATTTAATAGGTAGCTTAACCATGCACATCACCTCTTACTACGTATTATTGCACCATATTTGGATTTTTATACCATTTCTTGCTAGTTGTGTTAAAATGTTCTCATTATGAGTTTGGAGATTCCTCGGAAAAGTCTATACAACTTAAGTTATAAAATTTGGTTCTTCTCCAAAACAGTTGGTTAAGAGTTAAGCTAATATAT
>DFNM01000094.1 GCA_002376045.1 Firmicutes bacterium UBA3567 | reverse complement strand
CTTCGTCTGCTGGAATGATTAATCCTTAAAAATACAGAAAAGAAAATATCTAAGGGTGCGAAATGTGCGTTTAAAAATGGAAGCAAGCCTGGTTTTCATAGCCAGTTTGATAAGCATATTCTTGGAATGCTTTTTTAGTTTCCGCTTGAGATTAAATTCTTTTGATAAAGTTTTAATACTGCCTACAAAAACCTGTTTTTGTGTTTCTATCAAAAAATCCCAATCAAATAAGCTTATTAAAGAAGGCATAATTACTATTTTTATGGTTTTTTTGTGTCTGTATTTACAGGTTAGGTATCGATGAATTCTTTGACGAAAATAATACCGCATTCCTAAATAAATAACAAAAATAGCAGTTGTAGTATACATAATGGAATTGCCTAGATTTCTTGCGAAAAACATGGTTAAGGAAAGTATGATGATTACAGGGTCATATAATAACAGCAGATTTAAAGAAAAACTTTTTCTAGAAAAAGGCCACAAAAGTTTTACTCCATAAGAATTCAGTAAATCCAGAAATACATGGGAAATACAACCTCCAAAAGCCCCAAAAAACGTCTCCCAAAAGCTTTCCAGAGGGATAAACATATTTATGCAAAGAGGTATTATTGCTGTAATGAACAATACGCTTAGAAAAGAATGAGTTGTTTTGCGGTGGTGCTTGAGGTAAGTTAATTCTCCACCGACCCTGAATAATATATCCAGATCAGGAGCAATAGCACCTGCAATAGAAGCGATATAGACGGGATTTGTTAATGTGAGATCATGACCAGAAAGGGTAGCTATTCCTAATCCGAATATCATGTGAGTTATGGGTTCCATACAGTAAAAACTCCTTTTTGCTGAGGTTTACATATTAAATTATAACACAATAATGGGAATCAAGTATAAAACAATTTATGGCAGAACTATGGCAGACCGGTTTGTTGGATAGATGTGGCTACTGAAATTTTTTATTCAATGTTTCACATTTTTTATGGAGTTTTAATAGTATAAAAGTATGTTGCTTTGCTTTTATAATATGGGTAGAAATCAGGAGGTATAGATGTCTTGTGGCTAACAAACTTTCAACAGACAGGCTTAAAGAAATTGCAGAAGAAGCTAAGAAATTAAGCTTCGGTACAGATTGTGGTGATAGGATCGTTAGCACGATTTATTCAAAAGCAGAGGAAATCACTTCTAAATATGCAAAAAAACAAATGGATAAAAAGCTCCGTGAAATGGATCAAAAAATAGACAACATCCTGACTTCAAAATGGTTGAGTATTCCAATAATGCTGCTTTTATTAGGAGTTGTTTTTTGGATTACTCTGGTGGGAGCTAATTATCCATCGACACTTCTTGCGGATGTATTGTTCTGGGTAGAAGGCAAACTTACCGTTCTTATATTTGGCTTGGAGGCTCCTTCTTGGGTGCACGGCATATTGGTTAAGGGGATGTATAGATGTCTTGCATGGGTAGTATCAGTGATGTTACCGCCTATGGCCATTTTTTTTCCTTTATTTACGTTGATGGAAGATCTAGGATATCTTCCCAGAGTGGCTTTTAATCTGGACTATTTTTTTAAAAAAGCTGGGGCTCATGGCAAACAAGCACTGACAATGTGTATGGGATTTGGTTGCAATGCAGCGGGGGTGATAGCATGTAGAATCATTCAATCTCCCAGAGAGAGGCTTGTTGCAATGCTTACAAACAATTTTGTACCATGTAATGGCAGGTTTCCCACTCTCATTACCCTTGCTTCGATTTTTTTCGGAGGCCTGGTTGTGTCAGAAGCCGGTGGTATAAAAGCAGCTTTTATGGTTGTTCTCTTAGTTGTGCTGGGCATAGGTATAACTTTGATGGTTTCATGGATATTATCAAAAACACTGTTGAAAGGAATTCCTTCTTCTTTTATCTTAGAACTTCCACCCTATCGTAAGCCGCTGGTTGGGCAGATTCTTATCAGGTCATTGATAGACCGAACTCTGTTTGTGTTAAGCAGGGCAGTGGTTATTGCTGCACCGGCGGGAGCAATAATATGGATTCTAGCCAACACAATGATTGGGAAGCAGAGCATTATAGTGGTTTTGAGCAGGTGGTTGGATCCATTAGCAAACTCCATCGGCCTGGACGGCGTGATTCTTCTAGCATTCATACTGGGTTTACCTGCAAATGAAATTGTTTTACCAATTATGATTATGACTTATTTATCAGCAGCTACAATGATTGAACTTGATAGCTTAGAGGCCTTGCAGAAACTACTTATAATGGAGGGATGGACCTGGGGAACAGCCCTTTGCACTATGTTGTTTTCCCTTCTGCATTTTCCGTGTGGTACGACATTGTTAACGATTAGAAAAGAAACAAAAAGCATAAAATGGCTGGTTTTGGCGGTTATAATTACAACAGCAACCGCAGTAACTGTATGTTTTGTCATGAATCAGCTGATACATCTTTTAGGATTGCTATAAAATATCTGGCTCTTCGTTATTTTGTATGGGCAAAGTATGGGCTCTTGACAGAACTCATCTGAAAGCTTTTTAGCTGCTGGCAATTGACCGGATATGGACAAAAAAATATTAAAGGATGCAAAATGTCGTTAAAATATGAGAAATTTAGTATTGAGAGAAGGAGTTTTTAACTTTTTATAGAAAAATTACAGCACTAATTTTGCTGTTGGGAGGTACAAAATGGAGGTTTCACTAGAGCTAATTAAAGAAGCTGCCGGGATCATAAAGGGTGATGTGCACCATACTTCTCTTGCTTTTTCTAATACATTTAGTCAAATGAGTGGTAACAAAGTGTATTTAAAAGCTGAAAACTTACAAAAGACCGGATCATTCAAAATAAGAGGGGCATTAAACAAGATCCACCACTTAACAGATGAGGAAAAAGCCAGAGGAGTAATTGCTATTTCTGCGGGCAACCATGCCCAGGGGGTTGCCCTTAGTGCAACAAAAGCAGGGATTAAATCGATTATAGTAATGCCTGAACTTGCACCAATAGCTAAGGTCGTTGCTACAAAAAATTATGGTGCCAGAGTTGAACTATATGGTAGCGTGTTTGATGAGTGTGCTCGTCGCGCCAGAGAACTTCAAAGAGAAACCGGAGCCACCTTCATACATCCCTTTAATGACCCCCATGTAATTGCGGGGCAGGGCACAATAGGCCTTGAGATCTTAGAAGATTTGGAGGATGTTGAGGTAGTTGTAGCAGCGATTGGCGGGGGAGGGTTAATATCGGGTATAGCAACTGCACTGAAGGAATTAAAACCTTCCATCAAGGTTATTGGAGTTCAGGCAGCGAATGCAGCATCCATGAAAGCATCAATTGATAGAGGAGCTATTACGACAATAAGTTCAGCCAAAACCCTCGCTGATGGGATTGCAGTAAAAACTCCAGGAGATCTTACTTACAGAATAGTTAACAAATATGTGGATGATATAGTTACAGTGACGGAAGAAGAAATAGCAAATGCCATTTTGATGTTTCTTGAGAGAACTAAGTTAATTGTAGAAGGGGCAGGAGCAGTGCCCATTGCTGCACTTATTAATAAAAAAATCAATATACAGGGGAAAAAAGTTGTTGCGGTTTTAAGTGGAGGTAATATAGATGTGAACATTATTGCTCAGATAATAGAGAGGGGTCTGGTCAAAGCCGGACGCAAAATCAAGATTAAAACTAAGATTGAAGATAGACCTGGCCAGCTTTATCAACTACTCGGATTAATTGCTCAAGCAGGAGCCAATGTAATCAGTATTTACCATGACCGGCACAAAGCAGGTGTTGAATTGGGGCTTGCAGAGGTTGAACTTGACCTCGAGACTCGGGATGAGGAACACTCAAGAAAAATTTATAAGCTTTTAAATGAAAAAGGGTATGATGCAAAATTTGCAATCTAAAGTCGTAATACTGGTCTTTCTACAAAAATCAAACTAGAACTTTGGGTTGACATGAGTAAATTTCGGTTGTATAATTAATATTGCTATTTAAAATCATATTGCCGAAGTGGTGGAATAGGCAGACACGCAACGTTGAGGGCGTTGTGACCGAAAGGGTCGTGGGGGTTCGAATCCCCCCTTCGGCACCATTAAATTAAAATATCATTTTCTAAAAAGGATAATGGGATATTATTAGAAACCTTCTATGAAGGTTTTATTTTTTTCGAAACAGTTTATCGAAGTTTTTTATGTGTATATAGCCTATAAATATGTGTGGCTGATATAGTTCGATTTATTGTTTTTAATTGATAACAATATGCTAGATTTCAAACTTTTGCCTTTAGGTGAGTAGCTTTTAGCATTAACAGCAGCGGGAAAAATAAACTCACCTGCTTTAGCAGGTGATCGTTGCTTCAAAAATTGTATCAATCTTCCTTGTGGTGGCAAGACATACGAGCTACAGCTGCAGCATCATCAGAAGAATGAAAATTCATTGAGGGAGATAACCTATTCCGGCGCAGCGACTTGATTCGAGCGGATAACCCGACACTCAATTCAGTAAAGCAAAGCTACAAACATCATATGTTCCCCTAAAGTAGCCTGGTCTTTTCTACTTTCGATAACACCGCACTAAATTGA
>DFNM01000140.1 GCA_002376045.1 Firmicutes bacterium UBA3567 | reverse complement strand
ATTAGCTTAACCCTTAACCAACTGTTTTGAAAAAGAACCACTAAAAAGTATCGAAAATCAAAAAAATTCTTGCTAACAAGGAAGCTGATATACAGCTTAAACAAAAACCGATACCGTGATAGGGTATCGGTTTTAACACAAATGGAAACGGTGTTTTTTGTAAAAACACTACAAAGGGAAACACTTGAAAACAAGGGAAATATTATGAAAAGTAGTTATTTTTAAATTTGTCTTATTTGTCCTAATAAGAAAGGAGGGATTTTTTTGTTAAAACCCTTTGATTATTATCGACCAGCTACTAAAGATGAAGCTGTGGAGCTCCTTAAACAGTCGAATTCAAAAATAATGGCTGGTGGCACCGATCTTTTGGTATCCATGAGAAATGGTGCTATTAAACCTGAAGTGATAGTTGATATAAAGGGTATAGAAGAGTTGAGAGGAATAAGTATCGATAATGATGTATTGAGAATTGGAGCTACTGTAACCATCAATGAGATAATAGACTCAAACGAAATAAAAGAAATATTTCCGGTTTTGGTAGAAGCGGGAAGCGTGCTTGCGTCATATCAGGTGCGAAACAGAGCCACAGTTGCAGGCAACCTCTGTAATGCCTCGCCTGCTGCAGATATGGCCCCAGCTCTACTGGTGCTCCAGGCTGAAGCCGAGGTATATGGCAGCAGAGGTTTAAGGCAGATACCATTAAAAGATTTTTTTGCAGGTGTCAAAAAAACAAACCTGGCTCAGGATGAGGTGCTGACGAGCATAAAGGTTCCTATCAGATCAGGCAAAGGCAAATACATAAAGAAAGCCAGGATAAAAGGTCCGGACCTTTCTACAGTTGGAGTTGCCTGTTTTAAAGAAGGTGGGAAATTGAGGATAGCAGTGGGTGCCTGTGCCCCAACTCCCAGGTTAGTTGAGTTGAATGTTTCAGCAATGACGAGAAAAGAAATTTTTGAAACAGGTAAGACAAAAGTGATGGATGTAATTAGCCCCATAGATGATGTAAGGGCATCGGCTGAGTATAGAAAAGCTCTGGTGGAGATTTTTGTTGAGAGAATTTTGGAGGAAATTTTATAATATGGGGAGGGAAGAGCTTTTGAAGAAGGAAATAACTGTGACGGTAAATGGTGAAACTTTTACCAAGAGTGTTTCCTGCAATAAAACACTGCTTTCCTTTTTGAGAGATGATTTATATCTTACGGGAACCAAAGAAGGATGTGGAGAGGGAGAATGTGGTGCGTGTACAGTAATAATGGATGGGAAACCTGTAAATTCATGCCTGGTACTGGCAGTGGAAGCAGGTGGGCATGAAATATTGACCATTGAAGGGTTATCCCGGAATGGGGAATTGCATCCTATCCAGGAGGCCTTTATACGCCATCAGGGTATTCAGTGCGGATTCTGCACTCCTGGTATGATAATGTCTGCCAAAGCTTTGCTTGATCGTAACCCCCATCCCACTGAAGAAGAGATAAAAGATGCCATATCAGGCAATTTGTGTCGCTGTACAGGGTATAAACCCATAATAAATGCTGTTAAGGATGTGGCTGAAAGGGGTGAAAAAAGGTGAGTAATTCTTATATAGGGAAAAGCATACCGAGGATGGAAAGCTTTGAAAAGGTTACAGGAATTGCCAAATATGTACACGACATGGCTTTACCGGGGATGCTTTATGCAAAAATTCTTACGAGTCCTCATGCTCATGCCCGTATTGTCAGCATAGATAAGAGTGAAGCTGAAAAACTGCCTGGAGTAAAGGCGGTTCTAGTTGGGTCAGAGTTACCGTATAAATTAGGTCTTTACCTTATAGATAAAGATATCCTTGCAAAAGGTAAGGTCAGGTATCAGGGAGAAGCTGTAGCTGCAGTTGCAGCGGAGAGTGAAGAAATAGCCCGGAGGGCCATTGAATTAATCAAGGTAGAGTACGAACCTTTAACACCGGTATTTGATCCAGTGGAGGCGATACAAGAGGATGCTCCCCTGGTGCATGAAGATCTGGGATCGTACGACTATATGAAGGGAGTTTTCAACCCGATAGCCGGAACAAATATAGCAAATCACTTTAAATTGCGAAAAGGTGATGTGGAAAAGGGTTTTAAAGACTCCTATCGAATTTTTGAAAATGAGTACACCATGCCCCAGGTAAACCATGTTCCTTTAGAAACCCATGCCGTTATTGCAGAATGGACAAAAAGCGGCAGGATAAACATCTATACATCCGCTCAGTCACCCTTTGCCGTGCGGAACCTGATGAGCATTGCATTCAAGATTCCCCATTCAAAAATTCATGTGAGGGTGCCGTATGTGGGTGGAGGTTTTGGTGGGAAGGCAGGAATCCATCTGGAACCACTGGCGGCATGTCTTTCGAAAAAAGCGGGTGGCAGACCTGTAAAAATTGTTGCAAGCAGGGAAGAAGAATTTAATACCATCCCTTCCCGCCAGGGCCTTACTGCCAGGATAAAGACGGGTGTGTCCGAAGAAGGCAGGGTTTTAGCCCAGGAGATAGTGTATTACTGGGACGCAGGGGCATATGCGGATTATGGTGTAAATATAGGCAGGGCTTCAGGGTATTCCGGTGCAGGACCGTATGAAATAGAAAATGTCAAATTGGATTCCTATACCATCTACACCAATCATCCCTTTGGAACAGCCTACAGGGGATTTGGGCATGTAGAGTTTTTCTGGGCCATTGAACGCCAGATGGATATAATAGCGCGAGAACTTGGTATTGACCCCTATGAATTTCGAATGAAAAACCTATTAAAACCGGGTTCAATAACCATTACCGGAGAAAAAATAAGGGAGAACACCGGGAGAGTAGACAAATGTCTAAAAACTGTAGTTGAAGCAATAGAATGGGGAGAGCAAAAGACAGAAGAAGAAAAACAGGAAGAATTCAAAAAAGGCAAAGTTACAGGGAAGGGGTTTGCAGTGCTGCACAAAGCTCCAGCAATGCCCACCTTTACGTCCTGTTCAGCCATTATAAAATTTAATGAAGACGGCTCAGTTAATGTAGTAGTAAGCGGGGTAGACTATGGACAGGGAACCTATACAGCATTGGCTCAAATAGCTGCGGAAGTCTTAAAGATGCCTATAGAGAAGGTACACATGGTTTGGGAGTGTGATACCGATACCGGGCCATATGACTGGCAGACTGTCGCCAGCCGGTTTACATTTATGGGAGGTAATGCGATAATAAAAGCAGCACACGATGCCATAGATCAGATGAAGGAAGTGGCTTCAGCAGTGCTTAGAGCACCCAAGGATGAGCTGGAAATAGGTAATGAAAAGATATACGTAAAACACAATCCCGATGAATTTTTGACCTATCGAGAAGTTGCAATGGGATACACCTATCCCAACGGTAATTCCATTGGAGGCCCCATAATAGGCAGAGGCAAATACATAGCTCAGGGTCTAACCAACCTTGACCCGGAAACAGGTCAGGGCTTGCCTGCACTGGATTGGACTTATGGTGCCCATGCCGTAGAAATCGAAGTTGATGTAAGAACCGGGGAACTAGAATTGAAAAAAGTGGTGTCAGCCTTTGATGTGGGTAAGGTGGTAAACAAGCTGCTGTGTGAAGGGCAGGTTGTAGGTGGCGTTGTTCAGGGCATAGGAACTTCACTGTATGAAGGTTTTGTTTACACTCCGGATGGCAGGCTGCTTACCAATTCTTTTACCGACTACAAGATCCCCACATCAAAGGATATACCTGATGTTGTTGAACCCCTCTTTGTAGAAACTCCACAACTGGATGGCCCCTTTGGTGCGAGGGGAGTTGCTGAGCATCCCATGATATCCGTGCATGCTGCCATTGGTAATGCCATATACAATGCAATTGGAGTAGACATAATGGAACTTCCCATAACTTCTGAGCGAATCTGGAGAGCAATAAAGGAAAAGGAAAGGAGGGATCAGCGGGCAAAGACACTTAAAGGATAATTTTATACCTTGAATTTGAAAGGAGGACAAATTAATGGCAAACGGTGAATCAAGCATTAAGGTTAAAACTCAGATTAGAGGTCCTATAAGGGCAGGGGATTATCTTCCAACTCCTCAGCTTTTGGTTTTAGGGTTACAGCACACCTTTACAATGTTTGGTGCTACTATCCTGGTGCCAATCCTGACAGGTTTGCATGTTAGTGTGGCTTTGTTTACAGCGGGTATCGGTACATTGTGGTTCCATCTTGTAACTAAAGGAAAGGTTCCGGTATTTCTGGGTTCATCCTTTGCTTTTATTGCTCCGGTGGCTCTGATAGTAAAGGATCAAGGCATTCCTGCCGCTCAGGGGGGGATAATTGTAGCAGGTCTACTGTACTGTATAATGGCAATACTGGTGTACTATTTGGGGCCGCAATTTATGGAAAAAATACTGCCTCCCGTAGTAACGGGTCCCATAATAATGGTTATTGGTCTCAACCTGGCTCCTGTGGCTATTAATAGTGCCAGCCAGAACTGGATAATTGCTATTATCGTCTTGATTACGGCAATTATAATTAACATATACGTAAAGGGTTTCTTCAGGTTGATTCCCATAATAACAGCCCTTGTTGTGGGATATGTGGTGTCTTTGTTGTTTGGAATAATAGACCTCACTGCTGTCCATGAAGCTAAATGGTTCGCCCTGCCTGATTTCACATGGCCGGTGTTCGATGCTGCTGCTATTGGTCTGATTGCTCCTGTTGCTATAGCTACCATGGTGGAACATGTAGGCGATGTGCTGGCGGTAGGAGCCACTGTTGAAGAGGATTTCATCAAAGAACCGGGTCTGCACAGAACTCTGATTGGAGATGGAATAGGCACTGCTCTTGCCGGTATTTTTGGTGGACCTGCTAACACCACCTATTCAGAAAACACAGGTGTTCTGGCTTTGACCAAGGTATGGAAACCCTCAGTGATGCGAGTTGCTGCCGTGATGGCGATATGTTTGTCGATGATACAAAAATTAGGTGCCATTATTCAGACCATACCTGCCCCGGTTATCGGTGGTATATCAATAATCCTGTTTGGGATGATAGCAAGCATAGGGGTAAGGACCGTTGTAGAGAACAATGTGGATTTTAAACAAAACAGAAACCTCATTATTGCCAGCGTAATCCTGGTGATCGGTATCGGTGGTGCAATGGTCAAGATATGGGGTAATCTTCAGTTCGGAGGAATGGGTCTTGCGGCTATTATCGGTATTATACTAAATCAGATCCTGCCAAAACAGGTAGATATGTAATATTGTTGTGTGGTAATATATTGAGTGAGGATGAATTCCTCACTCTTGTCCTTTATAAGGGGGGCGGTATTGATTCTTTGTGAAGTCCTTGACCTGTGGAAAAAGGAACTGATAGCAGCAGTTGGAGGTGGAGGTAAGACATCAATTGTCTTTAGGCTTTCCAGGGAACTCCTTAGATTGAAAAAAAGTGTTCTGCTTTCAACCACGACAAAGATGTATTTTCCCCGGGGAAATGATATAACTGTTGTAATTGAAGATAAAAAGAAATCGATGTTTCAAAAGATTTGTAATTTTTATGCAGGCAGTGGAGGCGATGGAAATTGGGATAATGGAATTGTAGTTATAGGAAAAGGTGTCCTGCCTGATAACAAGATTAAGGGTGTTGAAAGAGAAATATTAAATGAAATATTCCAGAGAGGATTAGCTGAATATATTGTTGTTGAAGCTGATGGAGCAAAACAAAAACCCATTAAGGTTCCCGCTCCATATGAACCGGTAATTCCCGAAAAAACTACAACAGTGCTGGGGATAGTGGGGATTGATGCAGTTGGGAAACCTTTAACCGAGGAGTTTTTTCACAGAGTGGAAATAGCGTATCGGCGATTAGGCTACCCCTATGGTAAGGAAATGGATGAAGAGTTGATTGCATCTGTTGTAACATGGGAGGAAGGGCTTTTCAAAAATACTCCTGCTGCTGCAAAGAAAGTGTTTATCCTGAACAAGGTAGATGGAAAAAAAGAGCGAAAACAGGCTGAAAAGATTGCGGAGCTGGTCATGATGAAGCGAGGAAAGATAATACCCGAAAGGATAGTTTTTACTTCAGTTATTTCTGAAAATCCTGTGGTTGAGGTGTTTGTATGAATGTGTTTGGAATAATTTTGGCAGCAGGCGAAGGCAAGCGGGCTGGGGGCAACAAGTTATCAAAATGTATAAAAGGGAAACCAATGCTTCAATGGGTAGTGGAGAAAGCAGTGCATTCGAATCTTCAGGGTAGTATAATGGTAACGGGGAAACAAAAAGAATTCGGTGAAAGGCTGGCAGCTTTGTATGGCATAGATACGGTACACAATCCCGAATATACCTCAGGCATGAGTTCTTCCCTTATAAAGGGTGTGCAGCATCTGCCGGCGAATGCCGACGGTTTTGCAATTATTCTGGGAGATATGCCTTTTATAAAGGTTGAAACTATTAATATGCTTATTGAAGAATTCTTGAAATGGCCTCGAATAATAGTTCCGGTGTTTCGTAAAAGGAGGGGACATCCTCCAGTATTTTCCATGGAATACAAAAATGCAATAATTTCAATAAAGGGGGATATGGGTGCCAGAGAGGTTTTGAAAAAGCACTGCACAGCAGTAAAATTTGTTGATGTAGAAGACCGGGGTGTAGTTCAAGATATAGATTATTTAACTCCTAAAATGGGGAGGAAGGGTTTGGATGAATATTTTTAGAGAAATACTGAAGGCTCAGGAAAAAAACAGGGATTTTGCAGTAGTAACCATTGTAAAAGCCGAAGGGTCTACTCCCAGAAGGGAAAAGGCCAAAATGCTTGTATTTCCCGATGGAAATGCTTTGGGAACAATAGGTGGAGGTGTATTAGAAGCCAGAGCAATTAAGGATGCTCAGGAGGCCATCAGAAGGGGCGAGTCAATGCTTGTGGAGTATAGCCTTGATGATGGGAAGGAAAGAAGCCTTCCCATGAAATGTGGTGGTGATGTTCAGCTCTTTATTGAGGTGTTCAAATCAAAACCCAGGCTTTTTATAGTTGGTGCAGGCCATATAGGGAAAGCTCTCAGCTCAATTGCTGCAATGCTGGGTTTTGAAATTACAGTTATTGATGATAGAAAGGAATGGGCCAATCAGCAAAGATTTCCAGAAGCCGCAAATGTATTGATAAAAAAGGACATGTCTAGAGCTTTTGATGATATTGAAACAGATGAGCAGAGTTTTATAGTAATTGCAACTCGAGGTCATGTCCATGATAAGGCAGCGTTATCAAGTGTATTGCACAAGAAAGCAGCATACATAGGAATGATAGGGAGTCGAAAAAAAGTTAAAGAAGTTTTTCGACAATTGATGGAAGAAGGTTTTGATAGAGAACTCCTTGAAAAGGTTTATTCTCCCATTGGACTTGACCTGGGAGCAGAAACCCCTGAAGAAATTGCCGTAAGCATTATAGCCGAAATACTGAAGGTTAAGAACAATACAAAAGGCGATTCCCTATCCAGCAGGAGGAATGAAGTGTGATGGGTTTTCAAGGGTGTGATGATGTAAGGATTTTGGTTCGTGGAGGAGGAGATATAGCAACAGGGATAGCCCACAGGCTTTTTAAAAGCGGCTTTAGGGTTTTTATAACAGAAATATCCCATCCAATGTGTGTAAGACGGAAGGTGGCTTTTTGTGAAGCGGTTTATAATGGAAAGACTGAAGTAGAAGGCGTAACGGCCAGACTTGCAGAAGATCCAGAAGAAGCTGTTAGAATAAGCAATGAAGGAATTATACCTATACTGATAGATGAGAAAGCGAAATCTATAGAAACTATAAAACCCCTTGTTGTGGTAGACGCCATTATGGCCAAGAAAAACTTAGGATTATCCATGAAAATGGCTCCAATAGTTATAGGAGTGGGTCCGGGTTTTCGCGCTGGTGTGGATTGTCATGCAGTTGTTGAAACTATGAGAGGCCATGACCTTGGAAGAGTTATAACGAAGGGAAAAGCCAGGGATAACACGGGTGTTCCCGGGGACATTATGGGGTTTTCCCGGAAAAGGGTAATCTATGCCCCTGTTTCCGGTGTGATAAAACTCATTCATGACATAGGTGACATGGTTCGGGAAGGAGAAGCCATTGCAGAGATTAATGATGTGGTGGTTACAGCCCCTATCGGGGGAGTTTTGAGGGGTATTATACGTAATGGCTTTAATGTGACCAGAGGAATGAAAATAGGGGATGTGGATCCCAGAGGTATTGTGGAACACTGTTTTACCATTTCGGACAAGGCCAGGGCTGTTGGCGGAGGTGTGCTGGAGGCTGTGCTTTACCTGATGGGGAGTGGCAGCCAACAAGATACAAAAAATTCCTAAAATAGGATAACTTGGTGCATGGCACTAAGTTATCCTATTTTGAGAAAATCTGGGGAAAGTTGGTTGAGATTTGAAATTCGGCAATAAAAGGAAGTGTCTTGATGTATAGGGAGAGAGGAATTACTGTAAAGGAGGCTTTGCAGCTGGATATTTTACAAGGTGCAAAGGTTATTGCTGGAGCCAAAGGCCTTAATAGGGTCATATCCAGTGTTAATGTTATGGAAGTGCCCGATATTTTTGATTGGGTTAAAAAGGGAGATTTTATACTCACAACGGCATATTCCATCAGAAACGACCCTGAGGCACAAATAAGATTGATTCCTGAATTTCACAAGAGAGAATTAGCAGGACTGGGAATCAAGACCAAAAGGTATATTGAAAGCGTCCCTGACAAGATGATCGAGATAGCCAATAAACTGAATTTCCCTATTATAGAAATTCCCCTTGATGTTTCCTTTACGGATATAATCAATCCCATCTTAACTCATATTGTTAACAAACAAACGGCTCTCCTCTTAAAAATAGATGATGTTCATAAAAAACTAATGAATGTTCTGCTTGAAGGAGGAGGCCTGCAGGAGGTTGCTCGGACTCTTTACAAATTGGTGGGAAACCCCCTTGTAATCGAAGATATAATTTTTGGAAACAGATATGCTGCAGGAGATAGGGACTTTTTGGAAAGGGTTTACTTAAAAACAACAGAGGAGAGGATTGGGTCTGAAAAATGGTATGGCGAATATGAAGATAAAGTTGATATTAAAGATGTTGTAGATACTCTTGAGGGGAGAGAAATAAAGAGAAAAATTATAACAATTGTAACAGGGAAAAGGGTTTATGGCTACATTTTTATATGGGAAGTCAATAAACCCCTAACACCAATGGATTTAAGAATCATTGAAAACACTTTTGCCATTACTGCCCTGGAAATAACCAAACAGAGTTCAGTTTTTGAGGTGGAAAGGAAATACAAGAATGAGTTTTTGGAGGACCTGTTATCCGGAGACTCTCACATGTGTAAGATTGCGCTGGAAAGGGCTGCTTTTTTCGGGCTTGATCTTGAAAAGGATTATGTTGCCATGGTTTTAAAAATCGAGGATATAGAGAAATACTTCCAAAAAACCATAAATAATACCCATTATCTGCAGTATTATAAGAATTCTATTATACGCATAATAGAAAAGGTGCTCAAAGAGAAAGGCAGTAAAAGTCTTATAGGAAGCAAAAGCGACCAGATAACACTCCTGATATCCGTAGACAAAAGAATGGATTTTCTAAAGGTAAAACATCAAACTTTAGAATTGGCAAAGAAAATTTATTACAGGGTGAATGAGGAGGCTAGGGACAGTAAGATTAAAATAGCAATAGGAAGGTATTTCCCCGGGCATGAAAATATCTGGAAAAGTTACAATACCGCCCTTAAAGCATTAACATTGGGGAACTACCTGGATGAGAAGATAATCCATTTTGAGGACCTGGGTGTTTATCGTTTGCTGTGTAATGAAAACATACGGCCCGAGCTGGAAACCTTTTTCCAGGAAAACCTACAGCCTTTATTGGAGTACGACAGATCAAAAAATGGGGAACTTATAAAAACCCTTGAAATGTATTTCAACACTAACGGCAACCTCAAAAAAGTTTCTGAATTGATGTACACACATTACAATACCATTTTGTATAGAATACAAAAAATTCAGGAACTCACAAAGGCAAATTTAAACAATCCCCATGACAGATTGAATCTTCAAGTGGCATTGAGCATCATGCATATAATAAAGAATAATTAATAATAAAAATTATCGGTTAAAACCCTGCAGTTTGTTTCCTGCAGGGTTAACTATTTTTTACTCCAGGTTTATACATTGACTACATAACAGCCATTAAAACTTTGGTATGATTTCACAAAGGAAAAAGGATATTGTTAAAAGAAGTTTGATTTTAAAATATAAAATTATTTTAAACATTTAGGTTAAGGTGATGTTCAATGGTTTTGCCGGCAATATTAATTTCCTCCGATATAATAAGCTTACTTACCCACAACTCTACAAAAGGTGTACTGCATTCGATATTTGAAAACGCGTGCAATATTAAGGTTGATGGCAGACTCATCACGATAATAAACTTTAACGTGGCCAATTACCCATCAGCCATCAAGCTTGGTGTCGAAAACAAATACAATCTGAAGGATTTGGGATTTAAAATTGGAATGAAAGCAAGTTTAAACCGTGAAAGTATAAGTTTTGAAGGAATCCCCGTTATTGTTGATCTAAAAAAGGCAGAGATATGGGATGTATCTCCAGTAAAAATTAAATCCAGTGTTTCAGAAGAAGTCATAAAAAATAATTTGGAGAAAATAAGAGAAGTAACACTGATTCACGGAAATTTAGATGGTTTGGCTTCCATTCTTGACAGGGAAAATGCCAGCAATCTTGTGGAATTTGTAGCACCTTTTATAGAGAAACTGGCTTTGGGATTAAAACGGCAAAACCATAATTATATTAAAGAACTTGCCGAAAAAATTATAGGCTTTGGTCCTGGGTTAACTCCCGCAGCAGATGATTTCTTGCTTGGTATGATGGCATCAATCTATTACATAGGAAGTTTATATGATGACAGTTTTGATAAAGTTAAACCACTAATCCACTCAATGATATCTGACATTTCCGGGAGAACAACCCTTATAAGTGAAGTCATGTTAAAAAATGGAGCAAATGGCTTGTTCCATGAACCTTTAAGGGAATTGATGCTGGCGCTGCTTAGGGGGGAAGAGGTGGAGAATAAATGCATCTCACTTTTAGAGATGGGGGGCACTTCCGGTAGTGACTGTGTTGCAGGAATAGTGTATGGAGGGCTGCTTATGATCGATATGAGAGGACAAAGGAGGTACAAAAATGTCAGTAAAGTTTTTAGTAAAGAGAAACACCTATTATGATTCTGTAACTCTCATGATAATTACGAAAGAGATCAGAAAAATTGAAGGGGTTAATGAAGGCCTGGTTGCCATGGCAACAGATCTAAATAAGGAACTTGCCCGGAACTTAAATTTGATTAACAGGGAACTGGAAGGTTTAACGCCCAATGATTTCTTTATTGCCGTTAATCTAGATGAAGATGCCATCTTTGAAGAGGTAAAGGAAAGGGTTGAAGAGCTTCTTAATAAGAAGAAAATGGATACGGAAGATTACAACCCCCCTACCCTTGATTCGGCTATAAAATACATGCCTGATGCCAACCTGGTGCTTATCTCCCTCCCTGGAGAGTATGCGGCAGCAGAAGCCAAAAAAGCTTTGCTTAATGACAGACATGTGATGCTGTTTAGTGATAATGTATCCATTGAAGATGAAGTGGAATTAAAGAAACTGGCAAAAACCAGAGGTCTCTTGATGATGGGCCCCGACTGCGGCACTGCAATCATTAATAATGTAGCCCTGGCTTTTGCCAATGTGCTGAAAAAGGGACCTGTGGGTATTGTGGGAGCTTCCGGTACTGGTATTCAGGAAGTTACAGTAGTGCTTGATAGACTGGGTGTTGGAGTATCACAGGTTATCGGGACAGGGGGTAGAGATCTAAAAGCAGAAGTTGGCGGGATAATGATGATTGAGGGAATCAGGGCACTTCAGCAGGATCCCGATACTGAAGTAATCGTATTGATTTCCAAACCACCCATTCCTGAAGTTGCCGAAAAAGTGTTGTGTGTGCTGCAGGAGGGTAATAAGCAGTCCGTGGTGTGTTTTGTTGGAGGCAGCCCCCAGATGGTTGAAAAATATGGAGCAGTTCCGGGTCTTACACTGGAAGACACGGCTTACAAAGCGGCTTCATTGGTAAAAGGTGAACCGATCATCAGGGATATAACAGATTTTACGATAAATAATGCAGATGAAATTGTTGAAGCAGAAGTAAAAAAATTCAAGAAAGGCCAGAAATATTTGAGGGCCCTTTATACAGGTGGAACCCTTTGTGATGAAGCATTGAACATTCTTTCCTCCAGTGTAGGAGGTGTGTATTCCAATATACCGTTAGATCCGGAATTGAAGCTTAAAGATGTAAGGGCAAGCTATAAACACACGGCACTGGATCTCGGAGAGGACGAATTTACCCGGGGGAGACCCCATCCCATGATAGATCCCTTTGTCCGTCAGGAAAGACTGGTAAAAGAAGCTGAAGATGGTGAGGTTGCAGTCATACTCATGGATTTTGTGCTGGGATATGGTGTTCATCCCGACCCGGCAGGAGAAATGATTCAATACATCAAGAAAGCCAGGGAAATTGCAGAAAAGGAGGGGCGTTATCTGTGCTTTGTTGGAAGTGTGTGTGGTACAGAAGCTGACCCTCAGAACCGGGCTGAACAGGAAGCAAAGCTCCGAAAAGAGGGGGTTATCCTTATGCCTTCCAATGCTCAAGCGGTTAGGTTTGTATCAGAAATCATTTCCAGATTGGAGTGAAGCCTGTGTCCAAGATCAATGAACTTTTTCAGCAGGAATTAAAAGTAATAAACATGGGGCTGGAATCCTTCTATAATGACCTGAAAAAACAAAACATTGAAGTGACCCATGTTGATTGGAGACCTCCTGCTGGAGGGAACAAAAAGATGATTTCACTTCTGAACAAATTAAAAGGCTAAAGGAGTTGAGAGACATGGTAGAGGAAAAAATTGAAGCAGCCAACAAAAAAGTGCTGGAAATTATAATGAATGGGCAACCTACTTTGATAGATGTTGGAGTTGCAGGAGAAGTTATACCAGGAATGACTTCCAAAACCATCCTTCATGCAGGTCCACCCGTCACGTGGGAAAAAATGTGCGGCCCGATGAAGGGGGCTGTCATAGGTGCCTTGATTTACGAAGGTCTGGCAAAGAACGAACAGGAAGCTGCAGAACTTGCTTCTTCGGGAGAAATGGTTTTTGCCCCCTGCCACCACCACGGCGCTGTAGGCCCTATGGCTGGAGTGGTTAGTGCTTCTATGCCCGTATGGATAGTTCAAAACAAGGCTTATGGGAATAAGGCTTACTGTACCTTTAATGAAGGTCTGGGAAAGGTTCTCCGCTATGGAGCGTACAGCAGTGAGGTAATTGAAAGGTTGAAATGGATGGAAAAGGTGCTTGCTTCCATTATAAAGGAAGCACTGAGTTTGCATGGGCCTATTGATCTCAAAAGCATGATAGCTCAGGTGCTTCAGATGGGTGATGAAGGGCATAACAGGAATAAAGCGGGAACATCCCTTTTAATCCGGGAGCTGGCATCCCACATCTTACAGACAAAATTTAGTGAAAGAGACAAAGCCGATGTTCTCGAGTTTATGCACGGCAATGACCATTTCTTCCTGAATCTCACTATGCCTGCATGCAAATCAACCCTTGACCCGGCCCATGGAATCGAGTTCAGCACTATTGTAACAACAATGGCAAGGAATGGGACAGAATTTGGTATCAGAGTAAGCGGGCTTGGAGACAGGTGGTTTACTGGACCCGCAGGAAAGGTTCAGGGGCTTTTCTTCCCGGGATTTAGCGAAGAGGATGCCAATCCTGATATAGGGGATAGTGTCATTACAGAAACGGCAGGCATTGGTGGATTTGCCATGGCGGCAGCACCGGCTATCGTCCAGTTCGTTGGAGGCAGTGCCAGAGATGCAGTGAACTCGACTTTAAAAATGTATGAAATAACTGCTGCTGAGAATAACACTTACAAAATTCCAGCTTTGGATTTTAGGGGCACCCCTACGGGGATAGATATCAGAAAAGTAGTGGAAACCGATATACTCCCAAACATTAACACCGGTATAGCCCACAAAGACCCGGGAGTCGGTCAGGTAGGGGCGGGCCTTGTAAAACCACCCATGAAATGTTTCGAGGATGCCCTGGAAGCTTTTGTAGAAAACCTTGAAGCCAAAAATCTGGTGTAAAATGTGAAGATGCCAGGAGATCGTAGGGTTTTTAAATTAAGTGAAAAAAGAATTTTTAAAAATAAAAACAAAAGGAGGAATTTTATCATGACAGATTGGTTTAAAAATGTAAAAATGTATGATTTGACTCAGCCCTTGAGTCATCTGACACCAGCATGGCCTACGTATGAACCCTTACAGATCAAATTTTTTAAGAGACTTGCTCCCAATGGCGCAAATGGCCAGCTGATTACCACCAGCAACCATGTGGGAACCCACCTTGATGGAGCTCTGCATTTCTGCACTCATGGAAGGGATATTGCCAGTATACCTCTGAATGAACTTGTGGGTCCTGCTGCCATTGTTGATTTGAGTGATATAGCGGAGGATTATGGTATATACACTTCAAAGGATATTATGGAAAGGGTAGAGGTCAAAAAAGGAGACATCTTAATAATCAACACGGGATACCACAAGTATTCATGGGATCAGCCAGAAGCTGATGAAATAAAATACATGATTAAACACCCGGGACCAACAATGGAATTTGCAGAATGGTGTAAAGAGATGGAGATTAAGTGGATTGGTGTAGATTGCGGTTCTGCAGATCATCCCATGAACACTAAGATCAGGGAGTGGATGCCTGTTCAGGCTAAAGAGTGTGACAAATACCTGAAAGAAAAATACGGCAAAGGACTGGATGAAATATTTCCGCCTGATCATTATCAGCTTATGCATACAAAACTTTTCCCCCATGATATTATTCATGCCGAAAACGTGGGAGGCGATATCGATAAGGTTCTCAACAGGAGAATGATAGTTGGCTGCTTCCCATGGAGATTTGTTGGTGGAGAATCCAGTATATGCCGTATTATTGCCTTCGATTATGAATGATCACTTAAAGCAAAGTGTCAGGCTTAGCCTGGCACTTTGCTTTAAAAATACTCAACAAAATAAAGGGAGAGGTGGGCATGAAGAGAATTGTCGTAGCTTTAGGAGGCAATGCTTTACAGAAACCAGAGGAACCCCCTACTGCGGAAAATCAGTTAAAAAACGCTGAAATTACTGCGGGCCACCTGGCAAAAATAATAGCAGGGGGATATCAGGTGGCCATTACTCATGGCAATGGCCCACAAATAGGAAGAATTATGCTTCAAAATGAGGCGGCAAAAGATATTACACCCCCTATGCCCATGGATGTCTGTGGTGCGATGAGCCAGGGAATGATTGGGTATCATATCCAGCAATCCTTAGGAAAAAAGCTGCTTGAAATTGGTATGTACAAGCCTGTTGCAACTGTTATAACTCAGGTGGTGGTTGATGAAAAGGATAAAGCTTTTGAAAATCCTACAAAACCGGTAGGCCCCTTTTATACAGAAAAGGAGGCAAAAAGGCTCCAAAAGGAGAAAGGATATATAATGAAAGAAGATGCCAATAGAGGATGGCGAAGGGTTGTGCCGTCCCCCATTCCCATGGAAATTGCGGAAATTGAAGTAATCAAAAGGCTGCTTGATAGCGATGTTGTAGTTATAGCCGTTGGAGGAGGAGGAATTCCGGTAATTAAAGACGAAAAGGGTAACTTAAAAGGAGTGGAAGCAGTAATAGATAAAGATTATGCATCAACAAAGCTGGCACAGGATCTGGATGCTGATTTGTTGATGATCCTAACTGCCGTAGATGGAGTGTGTATAAACTTTGGTAAACCCAATGAAAGGAAGCTTGGTCGAGTTACCACCACAGAACTTGAAGAATATAAAAAAGAAGGGCATTTTGCTTCAGGGAGTATGCTCCCCAAAGTCGATGCAGCCATTGAGTTTGTTAAATCCAAAAGGGGAAGAAAGGCTATTATAACTTCCCTGGAGAAAGCCATCCAGGGATTAGAAGGGGAAGTGGGTACAGTTATAACAGAGGAGGGATATGATGAAGGAATTTGTTGCTGCCGCTGTGCAAATAGCGGTTAAGCCCAATGATGTTAAACATAATCTGGAGAAGGTTTGCGAATGGTTCAAAAAGGCGGTGAAAGAACATAAAGCCCAACTGGTTGTTTTCCCCGAAACGGTTTTGACGGGTTTCACACCGGCAATGCCTGTTGAAGAGTTTTATGAACTGGCAGCAGATATTCCCGGTAGGGAAACGGAGAAAATATCAAAGCTGGCAAAAGAACTGAAAAGCCATGTTGTCTTCCCTCTCTATGAAAAAGGGAAAGAAAAAAACATCATATACAATAGTTCCGTGCTTATAAACGATGAAGGGGAAATAGCCGGGGTGTACCGCAAAACCCATCCATTTCCTACAGAGAGGCTGGGAGGTGGAGGATGGACCACTCCAGGTGATGAAACCATCGTGGTGGATACAAAGCTGGGAAGGATCGGGATGATTATATGTTATGATGGAGATTTCCCGGAACTGAGCCGAGTTCTGGCAATTAAAGGTGCAGAAATCATAACAAGACCCTCGGCACTCCTCAGGAACTATGAAATCTGGGAGATAACCAATAGAGCCAGAGCATATGACAACCATGTGTATGTGATAGCAGCCAATGCCGTTGGCCCTGATGCGGGTAATAATTACTACTTTGGAAGCAGCATGATTGTAAACCCCATTGCTCAGAAACTTGCTCAGGCAAGGGGTACAGAGGAAATAATATCTGCAAAACTGGATCCACAACCATTGAAGCATGTAACATACGGTGCCAAAACTCCCATGATATTCGATCACTTAGAAGATAGGAACCTTAAAGTCTATGATGGCATCCTGACAGAAGCCAGGAGCAAATTCGAACCTGCAAAAAGGATTCCTTATAAATGAGACACAACCATGAAGATTTGGAGCACAACCATTATTTTTATTGTGCTCCTTCAATTTATGTAATTGAATTGTTAGTTTAGTAAAGCAAATAAAAAAAGGTTTTTAGGGATCTATATAGAAGGTAAAAGATAATGTAAGCTCAATTTGCTCTGGACTTTTGAATTGAATTTTTATAAAATGTTTATGGTAAAAAATGATGTTTTTTAAGAACAGCAAATTTTTGTTTGTATGTAAAATTTAATAAGAAATTTTTGAATATATATCTATTATTACAGCATTATTACAGTATTATGGGAGTTGTTTCGCCGTTTTTTACGGGGGAGGGGAACAAAATGAAAATAATAATCATTGGTGGAGGAGAAGTAGGTTTAGAACTCGCCAAGAGATTATCCGGAGAAGATATGGATGTTATATTAATAGAACAAAACCCAAAGATTGTACGAGAAATTCAGAACAAACTCGATGTAATGGTTATAAGAGGCAATGGTGCCAGTGTTAACACCCTGGAAAAAGCCGGGCTTAAAGATACTGATCTGTTAATTGCAGTTACCCAAATAGATGAGATTAATATTATAGCATGTATGATAGCGAAAAAATTCGGTGTTAAAAGGACTGTTGCAAGAATCAGAAATGAAGAATACGAAGATGGTTCCCAGGTTTTGACAAATGAACAACTGGGGATTGATATCATTATAAATCCAGAGAAGGTAGCAGCAGAAGAGATTACAAAGATAATCAGAACCCCTAATGTGGATGAGATTGAGTATTTCGTTGATAGAAGGGTATTAGTGATTGGTTTTACTGTGTATCCAAATTCAAAAATAGTAAATCAGAAAATCAAAGCCCTGCCTTTACCTGAATCAAGTATTATAGGTGCAATCACCAGGGAAAACGGAGAGGTGGTTATTCCCAGAGGAGAGGACGTCATATTACCCAATGATAAGCTCTATATAATCGGTAAAAAGGATTTGTTAAGTGAAATAGGATGGTTGATAAGACATCATACTGATAGAACTCAAAACATTACTATATTTGGTGGCAGCAGAATTGGGTTACACGTAGCCAGGTTGCTTGAGAAAAATAAGAAAAATGGTTTTAACTTAAAACTTATAGACAAAGACCTGGATAAATGCAAAGACATCTGCATGTATTTGAATAAAACCATGGTTATAAACGGAGATGTTACCAACTTAGAGTTTTTAAAGGAGGAGGATATTCCTAATACCGATGCTGTTGTTGCAGTTACAGGGGATGATGAAGTCAATTTGCTAACATCTCTCCTGGCCAAACAGCTTGGGGTTAAGAAGACTATTTCCGAGGTGGTAAAAGCCGATTATAATATTGTGTTAAACAAAATCGGTGTTGATAGTATAATCAGTCCGAGGCTTTTAACTGTTGGTCAGATTATGAAGCTCATAAGAAAAATTGATATAGTTTCTTTGACTATTTTAAAGAATGAAAAAGCTGAAATCGTTGAATTAATCGTACCCAAAAACGCCAGAATAGTAGGTAAAAAACTGGCAGAAGCCAATCTTCCCAGAGGGATAAACATAGGTACACTTGTTAGAGATAATAACATAACAATACCCAATGGAAGCACTGAGATCAGAGCCGGGGATAGACTTGTGATGTTTGTTAAAAAAGAAATGAATAAAATTCTGGAAGAAAGTTTTTCTGCTAAAACCAGCCGGAAATTTTTGCTACAAAACGAAATGGCTATGGAGCGATAATCATAGAATGGAGGATCGTAAATGCGTTTTTCAGTTGTAGGCAATTTGCTAGGTACCCTGCTGATATTTATAGGATTAGCTCAGATATTCCCCCTAATCTGGGCCTTTTTTTATAATGAACCGGATTTGAAGGTTTTTATTATTTCCATACTCATCACATTATCTGCAGGATTTGCTTTGCGGAAGATAACCAGATTTGATAATGATATTTCCCTGAGAGAAAGTTTTGCTTTTGTTTCATTAAGCTGGATACTTGCTTCTGGCTTTGGAGCTCTACCCTTCTATTTATCAGGTGCCCTTCCGAGCTATATTGATGCCTATTTTGAAGCGATGTCGGGTTTTACCACTACTGGTGCCACTGTGATTGAAGACATTGAAGCGCTCCCTCATGGAATATTATTCTGGAGAAGCCTCACCCACTGGCTGGGGGGAATGGGTATAATTGCTTTGTTTGTAGCCATCATGCCAAAACTGGGAGCCAGAGGTATGAATTTGCTAAAAGCAGAAGTCCCTGGTCCAATTGCAGATAAAGTGGTTCCCAGAGTTGCAGAAACGGCAAAGTTGTTATGGGGTATTTATGTTGCAATTTCCGCTTTAGAAACGGTTCTGTTGATGTTGAGTGGGTTTTCGCTGTTTGATGCATTAACCCATACCTTTGCCACCATGGCTACTGGTGGTTTCTCTACTAAAAATTTAAGTGTGGGCGGTTTTAACAATCCCCTGGCTGAACTGATAATCATTGTGTTCATGTTTATTGCAGGAGGCAATTTTTCCCTATACTACTGTGTTGCTAAAAAGAATTATAACGCCCTTTTAAAAGATGAGGAATTTCGTTTTTATACTTCTGTAGTCGTCTTTTGTATAATAGTTGCTACTTTGTATTTAAACATATTTGAATACAGAAACATGCTGCTATCTTTAAGAAAAGCGGCCTTCCAGGTGATTTCCATCATTACTACAACGGGATTTACCACTGAAAACTTTGATTCATGGCCTCCTATGGTTAAAGGCATATTATTCTTTTTAATGTTTATTGGGGGGTGTGGTGGATCAACGGCAGGAGCCATAAAACAGATAAGAATAATGGTGCTGCTGAAACACGGTTATCGCGAAATCTACAAAATGGTTCATCCAACAGCAGTGATCCCTTTAAGAGTAGGGAAAAATGTGGTATCTGAAGATGTGGTAACAAGTATAATGGGTTTTTTGTTTTTGTACCTGTTGATTTTTGCAGTAGCTGCTGTAACTTTAACTTCCCTGGGAATTGATCTGATCAGTTCTTTATCTGCCGTTGCGGCAACCCTTGGAAATGTAGGGCCGGGGTTGGGGCTTGTAGGGCCTCTTAATACTTATGCTCCCATACCTCCCTTTGGTAAAATCGTTTTAACTCTTATGATGCTGATAGGAAGGCTGGAAATATACACGGTGCTAGTGCTGTTGCTGCCGGAATACCGCAGATATACTTATCAACGGAACATAAGCTTGTTTAAGTAGGCAATAATACGTACATTTTTAATAAAAATTTTAAAAATGTTCGTTTTTATATTGACATCATGTATCACCTTTGTTAATATGGTGATGTAAAAATAAAATACAGTTTTTGAGTAGCCTTATATAATTCCAGGGATATGGCCTGGAAGTTTCTACAAGGCGACCGTAAATCGCCTTACTATAAGGTGGGCTCACCCTGTTTACAAAGTATAGATGGGGGCGGGTTTCACTTTGTAGTGAATCTGCTTTTTTTTTTATTTTTATATTAACAGCTAAAAACTTTGGATAAAATAAGGGGAGAGGGGTTATGATGGAAAAATTCTTCAAACTTAAAGAGAACAACACCAACCTGAAAACTGAAGTATTGGCCGGTTTTACAACCTTTATAACAATGGCTTACATCATTTTCGTAAACCCGAACATTTTGAGAATAGCAGGGATGAATTCTACTGGTGCTCTGGGAGATGCTGCACTAAAATACAATGCCTTCAATGACCCCGTAGTCGGAGCAGTAATGGTTGCAACCATATTATCTGCAGCACTGGCAACCCTTATAATGGGTCTATACGCCAATTATCCTTTTGCCCTGGCACCTGGAATGGGCTTGAATGCTTTTTTCACATTTACGGTAGTTCTGTCTATGGGGCTAACATGGCAGACTGCCCTGGCAGCCGTTTTTATTTCCGGTATTGTGTTTATCTTGATAACCGTTACAGGCATAAGGGAAGCCATTGTGAATGCTATTCCTCTTTCATTGAAAAACGCTGTTAGTGCCGGGATAGGCCTTTTCATAGCACTGATTGGATTTGTAAACGCAGGAATTGTCACATCCAGCCCTGCAACTGTTGTAACATTAGGAAATTTTACTGATAAGGGGACTCTGCTTGCTGTTATAGGCCTTGCAATAACGGGAATCCTGATGGCTCGAAAGGTTAAAGGTGCTATATTATTGGGAATATTGATTACTACTTTTATTGGTATCCCCATGGGAGTAGTTGTAATACCAGAAGGCTTTACACCCTTCAGTATGCCTCCCAGCCTTGCTCCAACCCTGGGGAAATTGAACCTGAGCGGTATTCTTAATGTTGGCGGGGGCCGTCTGATGGATGCCGTGCTGGCCTTTGTAGCTGTGATTTTGTCTTTCACCTATGTGGACATGTTTGATACCCTGGGAACCCTCGTGGGGACAGCAGCCAAAGCCAATATGCTTGATAAAAAAGGGAGACTACCTCGAATGAACAGGGCTTTGTTAGCTGATGCTGTGGGTACGAGTGTTGGGGCGGTATTGGGTACAAGCACTGTTACTACCTATATTGAAAGCGCAGCAGGTATAATGGAAGGCGGAAAAACGGGTTTAACTTCCGTGGTAGTGGCACTGCTCTTTGTGGCTTCATTGTTCATTGCCCCCATTGCTGGTCTGGTTCCTGCAGAGGCAACTGCTCCTGCCCTTATAATCGTAGGTGTTTTGATGCTGGGAGCTGTAAGGGATATTGATTTCAGTGATTTTACTGAAGCATTGCCGGCCTTTATGACAATTGTAATCATGCCTTTTTCTTACAGCATTGCCAACGGGATTGCCGCCGGTCTGATATTTTATCCTCTGGTCAAAATCGTTGCCGGAAGAAGCAGAGAGGTTCATCCTATTGTTTATATCCTTGCTCTACTGTTCATAATAAGGTTCATAACTCTTGCAGGCTGAGCAATATTATGGCCCGAGTAGAAGAAAGTCTACTCGGGTTTTTATCAATCAAAAGAGGAATGGAAGGCTGTTTTTGAAAAAACAGCGTGTTGAGATGGTTATGGGAAGTGATTATGATACAGGAATTATGAAAAAAGCCGTAGAAGTTTAAATTCTGTATCGGTTATTTCGGCTCATTGTGTTCCACACAAGTTGCAGGATTTACCCAAAAGTGTGAAGGCAGTGAAATGAACCTGATTATTGCTGGAACAGGTAAAGCGGACCATTTACAGGGAGTGCTGGTAGCATTAACTAGTAGACTCAACTAAAATGGAGAAGAACCAAAAATGTTAAGGAGGAGTTTTATAAATGGATAAAAGGTTAAAATATGAAGGTAAGGCCAAAAGGGTTTATGAAATCAGTGAAGAGGATGTATACCTTGTGGAATTCAAGGATGATGCAACAGCGTTCAATGGCAAGAAAAAGGGCAGCATTCAGGGCAAAGGTGTGATAAATGCCAAAGTTTCAGCACACTTCTTTAAACTCCTGGAAGAGCAGGGTGTGCCCACTCATTTTATTGAAATGGTTGATGATAACAGCATGAAGGTGAAGGCAGTTGAAATCATTCCCGTGGAAGTTGTCGTTAGAAACATCGCTGCAGGAAGCCTGGCTAAACGCCTGGGTCTTGAAGAAGGCATTCATCTAAAAAAACCGGTGCTGGAGTTCTACTACAAAAGCGATGAACTGGGTGATCCTATGATTAACATATATCACATAAGGGCAATGGAGTTTGCTAAAGATGAAGAGATGCAGAAAATAGAGGAATTATCCTTTAAAATAAATGATATCCTAGCAGATTATCTGGAGAAACGGGATATCCTGCTTGTTGACTTCAAACTCGAGTTCGGCAGGTATAAAGGGAAAGTTATTCTGGCTGATGAGATTTCCCCTGATACATGCAGGTTCTGGGATTCGAAAACAAAGGAGAAGCTTGATAAAGACAGGTTCAGAAGGGACCTGGGAGGTGTAGAAGAGGCTTACCAGGAAGTTTTGAAAAGGGTTACCGAAGGGGGGTGCTAAACTTGTTTCTGGCTAAAGTGTATATAACCTATAAAAAAGGTGTGCTTGATCCCCAGGGTTCGACGGTAAAAAAAGCTCTTGGGACCATGGGATTTGATACCATAGAAGATGTACGGGTCGGAAAGTACATGGAGATAATGCTTGAAGAAAAGGAAAAAGATGTGGCAGAACAAAAAATCAAAGAGATGTGTGATAAGGTGTTGACCAACCCCGTTATAGAAGAATACAGTTATGATATACTGGAGGTAAGAAAATGAAATTCGGAGTAGTTATGTTTCCGGGTTCAAACTGTGATGTCGACTGTTTCCATGTGATAAAAGAAGTCCTGAAGGAAGAAGTGGAATACATCTGGCACAAGGAACCTCTCAGGGAATCAAAGAGATATGACTGCATAATACTCCCTGGTGGTTTTTCCTATGGCGATTATTTGCGGCCGGGTGCCATAGCCCGTTTTTCCAATGTCATGGAAGGGATCATTGATTTTGCAGAAAAGGGTGGACTTGTGCTGGGTATATGCAACGGGTTTCAGGTGCTTCTGGAAGCTGGCCTGCTGCCCGGTGCAATGAAGCGCAACAAAAACCTCAGGTTTATTTGCGACAACGTGTTTGTTAGAGTTGAAAACAACACAATCCCCTTTACCTTAAAATGCAAAAAGGGCCAGGTGCTGGAAATTCCTATAGCCCATGGGGATGGCAATTATCACATAGATAAAAAAACCCTGAAGGAAATGAAGGAGAACAACCAGATAGTTTTCAGATACTGTGATGAAAAAGGTGAGGTTTCTGAAGCAACCAATCCCAATGGATCCATTGATAACATCGCTGGGATCTGCAACAGACGTGGAAATGTGCTGGGAATGATGCCCCATCCAGAAAGGTGTTCAGAAGAAATCCTGGGCAGTGCTGATGGTAAACTGATTTTTGACTCTATCATGAAATACTTAAAGGGTGAGTGATATGGGGAAAAAAGTTGATTACAGAGAACTGGGATTAACTGATAAGGAATACCAGCTTATTGTAGAAACACTGGGTAGAGAGCCCAATGATCTTGAACTGGAAATGTATGGAGTGATGTGGTCAGAACACTGCAGTTATAAAAACTCTAAACCCATGCTCAAGAGGTTTCCCACCAGGGGTAAAAGGGTTATACAGGGGCCTGGTGAGAATGCCGGGATAGTAGATATAGATGATGGCCAGGCTGTTGTGATGAAGATAGAAAGCCACAACCATCCTTCAGCCATCGAACCATATCAGGGAGCTGCTACAGGAGTAGGAGGTATCATAAGGGATATCTTTACCATGGGAGCGCGCCCCATAGCCCTCCTGGATTCCCTGAGGTTTGGTGAGCTTAAAAGTGAAAGGGTAAAACACCTTTTCAGTGGTGTAGTTTCCGGGATAGCCGATTACGGCAACTGCATGGGAATCCCCACCGTGGGTGGAGAGGTGTATTTTGAGAGCTGCTACACCGATAACCCTCTGGTAAATGCCATGTGTGTTGGCATTGTGAATAAAAAGGATATTGTTAGAGGTAAAGCTTCTGGAGTCGGCAATCCTGTTATGATAGTAGGAGCCCTTACGGGAAGAGACGGCATACACGGAGCCAGTTTTGCGTCAGAAGAACTGAGTGAGGATTCAGAAGAAAAACGCCCTGCAGTTCAGGTGGGAGACCCCTTTATGGAAAAGCTCCTGCTGGAAGCCTGCCTGGAAATCCTGAAATCGGGATGTGTGGTGGGAATACAGGATCTGGGAGCTGCCGGTCTCACCTCTGCATCCTGCGAGACAGCAAGCAGAGCTGGAAACGGTATTGAGCTGGATGTATCCCTGGTTCCTAGAAGGGAAGAAGGCATGACCCCTAGGGAAGTTATGCTTTCTGAATCTCAGGAGAGGATGCTGGTTATCGTTAAAAAAGGCAGGGAAAATGAGATAGAGGAGATATTCAGAAAATGGGATTTGGCAGCTGTTACCATTGGGAGGGTTACAGATGATGGTTTCTTACGGGTAAAAGATGGAGATAGAGTTGTTGCAGAACTGCCGGTGAAATCCCTTGCTGAAGGTGCTCCAACCACCGTGAATGAATCAAAACAACCGGCGTATATAAAAGATGTTCAGCGAATTCAATACGATCAAATCCCTGTTCCTGAGGATTTTAACGAAGTGTTTTTGAAGCTCCTTGCATCTGAAAACATCTGCAGCAGGGAATGGATATACAGGCAGTATGATCACATGGTCCGCACTAACACCCTAGTGCTGCCCGGAGCTGATGCAGCGGTGTTGCGCATAAAGGGAACAAAGAAGGGGATCGCTCTGACTACAGACTGCAATGGCCGGTATTGTTACCTGAACCCCCTGGAAGGCGGCAGGATTGCCGTGGCAGAAGCCGCCAGAAATCTGGTTTGTGTAGGAGCCGAACCCCTGGCTGCCACGGATTGTTTGAACTTCGGAAATCCTAAGAAACCCGGTGTATACTGGCAGTTTGAGAATTGTATTGAAGGTATGAGCCAGGCCTGTGAAGCTTTGAATACCCCTGTGATCAGTGGCAATGTTTCCTTTTACAATGAATCAAAGGAAAAAGCGGTGTATCCCACACCCGTTGTTGGAATGGTGGGCCTGATTCGTGATATAAACAAAATCGTTACTCCTGGTTTTAAAAAAGAGGGAGATTTGATTGCGGTTATCGGTGAGAACCATGGCGGCCTTGATGGGAGTGAGTATCTCAGGGTCATACACGGCAGGGTAGCAGGCAATCCCTCTATAGATCTTGAGAAGGAAAAAGCCGTTCAGAAGTGCTGCCTTGAAGCAACAAAACAGGGTATATTGAATTCGGCTCACGATGTGAGTGAAGGCGGGCTGTTGATTAATATCGCCGAGAGCTGTATAAAAGGCGGTGTAGGTGCCAGGATCGAGCTAGACAGTGAAGGAAAACGCTGGGATGAAGTGCTGTTCGGTGAAGCCCAGTCAAGGATAGTGGTTTCCCTCTCGGAACACAACTGCAAACTACTGGAAAAAATATCCGAACAGGTGGGGTGTAAAGTATTAATAATAGGTAAAGTAGCAGGAAAGAAATTGATTGCCAGAGTAGACGGCAGCACACTGGTTAAACAGGATGTTGCTGAAATCTCGAGAAAATGGCGGGAGAGGATAAAATGTTTGATGGAGTAGTTTTGGACAAACCCAAAGAACAGTGTGGAATTTTCGGGATATTCTGCAATAACAAAAAAGTGGATGTGGCCAGACTCACTTATTATTCCCTGTATTCTCTCCAGCACAGAGGCCAGGAAAGTACAGGAATAGCTGTTTCGACAGAGAGTTCCATTATTTCCCACAAACAGATGGGGCTTGTTCCAGAAGTATTTAATGATGGTATTCTGGATAAATTAAAGGGCATCGCCGCTATTGGACATGTCAGATACTCCACAACAGGTTCCAGTGTGCTGGCCAATGCCCAGCCCCTGGTTGTGAAATACAAAAGCGGGACAATGGCTATTGGTCACAATGGGAATCTGGTTAATGCCCTCAAAATCCGAGAAGAACTGGAAGACAAAGGAACGGTTTTTCAAACAACAATAGACAGCGAAGTCATCGCCAACTTGATAGCTCGAACGGGTTTACAAAATATAGAGGAAGGTGTCAGCAGTGCCCTGAAAAAACTGGAAGGTTCCTTTGCTCTGGTGATTTTAACTGAAAACAAACTGATGGGAATAAGGGATCCCTATGGTCTCAGGCCATTATCCCTTGGCCGTCTTGATGGCAACTACATGCTAGCTTCAGAGACGTGTGTCTTTGAAACCCTGGGAGCAGAGTTTATAAGGGATGTAGAACCTGGAGAAATAGTTGTGGTAGATGAAAAGGGAGTTAGATCCATTAAGTTTGATGAAACCAAGGGTAATGCACTATGCATCTTTGAGTTTGTGTATTTTGCAAGACCCGATAGCATAATACATGGATCGAGTGTTCACATGTCAAGGCTTGAAGCAGGAAAACAGCTGGCCAGAGAACATCCCGTTGATGCGGATTTGGTTATCGGAGTTCCCAATTCAGGCACTGTTGCGGCCATGGGATATGCCGAGGAGTCCGGAATACCCTTCGGCATAGGGCTGATTAAAAACAGATACATCGGGAGAACCTTCATCCAGCCTGATCAGCACTCAAGGGAACTGGGAGTAAAACTCAAGCTGAATCCTGTTAAGGCCCTGATAAAGAATAAAAGGGTAGTGATGGTGGATGACTCGATAGTAAGGGGAACCACCAGCCGCCAGATTGTGCAGATGCTGAGGGATGCAGGAGCAAAAGAGGTTCATATGCGAGTGAGCTCTCCTCCCATTGGTTATTCCTGTTATTTTGGTATTGATACCTCAACAAGAAAAGAACTGATAGGGGCTTCCCACACAGTAGAAGAGATATGCAAAAAAATACAGGCAGACAGCCTGGGTTATATAAGCCTGGAGGGATTGATCAGGTCCACAGGCCTTCCCAGGGAAGAGTTTTGTGTGGGATGTTTTGAAGGCAGCTACCCCATGAAAGTTCCCGGAGAGGGCAACAAGTTCCTGTTTGAAAAGGAATAGGCTGGTGA
>DFNM01000168.1 GCA_002376045.1 Firmicutes bacterium UBA3567 | reverse complement strand
ATGAAACCACTTCTTCCCGCATCTTTTTAATACGTGGTGTTATGGGCAATCTGAACTTATCATCATGGTAAGACACCTGGGTTTTAAGCATAGAAATTCCTCCTTTTTAAATAATGGTATCAGGCTTTTTCATATTGATTTTTAAAATGGAATTACAGAGCATAAAATCTCCTCTAAAAGTTTTGATTAAAGTGGTAGGGTTAATATTCGTCTAAAAATATCTTAAATCTTTAATAGGATTGAACAAAATTTGCTCTCTATTATTAAACTTCTGTAATATTTTTAGGTAAGATTCATGCAAAGAGTGTTAGTAAACGGATTTGAACGGGCGTTTTCCATATATAACTATGCTCTTTCTATCTTGTCACGAGTTCAGGTTACTATTAACGGCCTAATGCCAAACGTTTCTAGCAGCTCCGCAACTCTACGGATATAATCTCTTGTTGGGGGTTGCAAATTCTTTAAAGTATATTCTCGTCCTAGTCTAGTATACTTGAACACCCCCAATCGGTGATAAGGTAAGAGGTGTATTGCTGGTAGGTTGGACAAACTTCTAACAAATTGTGCTAATTCTTTCAAATTCTTGGGATTATCATTTATTCCCGGGATCACAGGGATCCTAAAAATAAGAATTGGAAAAAATTTTTCGCTAATCCGACGAGCATTTTCTAAGATAACATCATTACTTACCCCCGTTAACTTTTTGTGTTCCTCAGGATCGAGGTGTTTGATATCATACAGTACTATGTCTGTATATTCCAAGGTATTTTTTAGTATATCCCAATCGACATAACCTGTGGTATCTAACGCTGTAGAAATACCTCTCTCCTTACATTGCCTAAGCAGTTCCACCGCAAATCTATGCTGGTATAAAGGCTCACCACCGGACAATGTAACTCCCCCGCCAGACTTCTCATAAAAAGGGCGATCTTTCTCTATCTCATTCAAAACCTCCGCAACATCCATTTCTTCCCCGACAACAGTTAGCGCCTTTCGATAACATACCTCAACACATCTTCCACAACCCGAGCATTTTTTTCTGTCTATGGCAATATATTCACCGTCCTTTGATATAGCTTTTGCGTCACACTGGCCAACACATTCATAACACTGTGGAATGCACTTTTCTTTGCTGTATTCCACTTCAATCCCGGGTTCTTGAGTTTCAGGGTTACTACACCACAAACAGCGTAAAAAGCATCCTTTAAGGAAGACAGTTGTTCTTATTCCGGGGCCATCCTGGATGCTGAACCTTTGTATCTTAACAATTACACCTTTTTGTAGTTTACTCTCCATGTATATCAGCCCCCTAAACCGAATAGCTAATGCATTCCCACTTTGATGATTATGAGAATTCTGGGTAAGATGGACCAATTCTCAAGACTCGCATTTAAAAATTTTGAGCGTTGCAATTTAACCCTAATGTGAGTAACTCCGCATTTGCCGTCTATACCTATACTTAATATGCCCGTTCATTTAGAAGCTTTATATAGGCGGGGTATGTATGTAAATTGAACTCTCTGGTCGCTGTTCATTATCCGGGGATAGGTTTAGGAAAGGACTTCTTCTACTACCTTTAGGGCAAAAGTCGTCTCCAAATACTGGTCCAGAACCCAATCCACTACAAAGTTTGGGTACCTGCTCATTATGGCTACTAGTTACAATTCATCCCCGGATTAGCAAAATGTAATTAATATCTCTACCCCAGAGTTGATTGGGGTAAGTATTGGGGAAGCTTCGTAGTAAGTAAGGATATACTCGATATTTCTGATTTCTTTTACTCAGGTTTGACTTAGAATAAATAACAGCCAGCCCCATTTCCTGCATGTGACCTGTTTTAGCTTTGCTGTTTCGAAGGGAATATTAACCAGGATTGAACTATTGAAGCTTATGTTATATCTCTCACTGAAAAATAAAATTCTATTTTACTAGCATTTTTGGAAGCCATACAGCAATCTGAGGAAACATAATTAGCAAAAATATACCTATAAGCTGAAGCGCTATAAATGGTAAAGTAGACCAGTATAATTCTTCAATTTTGATCTCCCTAGGACAGACCCCTCTCAAATAGAAGATCGCAAATCCAAAGGGTGGTGACAAGAAAGCCGTCTGCAACATCGTCATAAAAACTATGCCCCACCACAATGGGTTAAAACCTAATTTTGCCAACAAAGGCGAAACAATAGGAGCAGCAAGCATAATCAATCCTGTAGTCTCCAAAAACATACCTAAGAAGTAAATAAAAACTATAGATAACGCTAAGACAGCCCACTTACCTCCTGGCAGAGACATTGCAATCTGGGTAATCAAAGCATTTCCTCCTATGCCAGAAAATACAGCACTAAATCCCGATGCCCCCGCAATAATCCACCCAACCATGCTTGATGTTTTTAGAGTTTCGATGCATACCTCTTTAATGAGCGGCCAATTCAAGCGACGAGTAAATGCGGCAAACAGTGTGGCACCAAACGCACCTACTGCTGCACCTTCAGTTGGAGTAGCTGCACCAGAAAGTATTGCCCCTAAAACCATTAAAATCAATATTGCTGGAATAACAATTTTCTTGAGTGACTTGATTTTTTCCTCCCATGTAGGTCTTTTTTCGGGAGGCATGGCAGGACAAAAATCTTTATTTAAGTACGATCGTATCAATATATAGGCACAATATAATAAAACAAGTACTAAGCCACTTGAGATCCCGCCCGCAAAAAGACTTCCAACAGAAACTCCTGTTATAGCACCATAAACAACCATATTTAAACTAGGTGGTATGAGCTGTCCTAGCGTCCCACCTGCCATAACAGCACCTAGACTGAGTCGCCTGTCATATTTATATTTCAACATTTCTGGCAAGGCGATTAAACCTAAACCTATTACCCCCGCAGCTACCACTCCAGATACAGCCCCTACTACAGCACCGACCAATATTGAAACAACCGCTAAGCCACCTCTTATAAAACCAAACCACTTATAGAAAGCATCGTATAAATCTGCAACTATACCACCTTTTTCTAGTAAAACTGCCATAAATACAAACAGTGGTATTGCAACGAGAGTAAAATTGTTCATGGTTGACCAGATACCACTTATTACAACATTAACACCATTGTAACCCCATAAAAGCCATGCTGAAATTATACTAACAAAGGTAAGGGAGAAAGCTATAGGAATACCTGCTATCATTGCAATAAATAATAAAAGAAAAAGAAGTAATGGAGCATACTGCATCAACGCCATCTCTATTCTTCTCTCCTTTCTTTATTAATTATTAACTCCTGAATAGCTACAACAAAATCAGCAATCGCTTGAAGCAAGATTAATAAAGCAGATAATGGTACCACCCATTTGAACCACCATATAGGTGGATTAAAAGTGGTTTGGTGGATTGAACGCTCAAGTATTTTAGTGGACTGCCATGCCCACGGTGAACCTACCAATACTATTATGCTACAACAAAAAATGATCACTAAACTCGAAACTGCCTGAATTAAAATTTGTCCACGTCTAGGTAGTCGCCCGGGAATAGCATCTACTGACACATGTGCTCCTTTCATCAGACAATAGCTTCCACCTAGCATGAAGTGCAACCCATATGCAAATAAAGAGGATTCGAAATCCCACTCAAGTGGATTATTGAAGAAGTATCTCATTATCACTCCCAGTACTATTATACCAATTAATGGTAAGACTAGAAATGATACAATGTTCCCAATCCATTCGGAAATTTTATTTATACCATGTAACATAGCTTTCATTTTAAATAACCCTACCTTTCTAAAGATGGGGAATGGGAAATTTACCCTTCCCCATCTTAATATTTCACGCAATCTTCTATAAGGTCTAGTTACTCAAAAGAGCACTCAACCCATTGTACTGCCCACCTGCTAAAGAATGCTTAAAAGGAGTCACTTGGTATATCCCAACGCCTTCGCCCTATCCACATAGCCTAGCTCATATAACGCCTCAGCATACGTTTTCAGAAATTCGGCAGCATCTTGAGATTTTTTGCTATACTGCACCAGGAAATTTGCCGCTATTTCTTGAGCTTTCCTGACATCGTCCTCAGGTAGTTGGATAATCTCGATATTCTTCCACTTCTCTATTTTAGCTAGTTTACCACCTGTACTATAAGCTATTGCAGACCGATATCTTACCGCATCCCGAGCAACCAAAACTATTTTCTTTAGGTCATCGGGCAATTCCGCCCACGCCGCAGGATTAACAAGCAATACCTTGTCATCGACGGCTCCCTGGTGGAGAACAGGTTCAATAACGTATTTGGTAACTTCATGCAGGCCCATTTCACTGTTTACCAGCCAATCATTGTACTCAGCCGCATCTACTGTTCCCAATTGAAGTGCTTGATAAATCTCGGGAGCTGATAATGAAACCGGTGACATACCAAGCTCCTTATAGAATTCAGCGCTTATACCAGCAGTCCTTATTTTTTTCCCTTTAAAATCATCTAGCGTACGAATAGGAACCCTGCTCATTAGTATCTCTGAAGGGCCAAAATCAAATCCCCCGAGGTATTTTACACCTTGTTTATCATATGCTTTCGCTTGGAGGGCGTCTAGCTTTTCAGAACGATAATAATGCTCATCAAAGAGCTTTATTACGTCGCCTGGAATACTGCCGGCTAAACCAAACACGGGGTCACGACCAGCCCAGTAACCGCTCCAGATAGCAGCCATTTCTACAACACCATTCTTAACCGCATCTAACGTATCAGTAACAGGGAAAAGGACCCCCGCACCATAGGGTTCAATAATTAGTCTTCCGCCCGATGCTTCCTCAATCATCTTGCAAAAGGGTACCACAGTTTCTTCATACCTGCTTGTTCCAGGCATTTGATGCGTTACCATTTTCCACTTATATACTTTTTGGGGTTGCGTCTTTGCTTCTCCTGTCTTTGCTTCTCCTGAGGAATCAGTACTTCCACTACAACCAGTACTTAATGCTCCAACCAACAAGGCTAACACAAGCAAATATACAATTCGTCTCCAGTTTCTCCGTAAACCATAGCTATTAATTCTCATTTAAATCCCTCCATGTTTTTATTTATTTCTTTTAGACAGCCTATAACTATCCCTGCACTCTTTTAGGTTTTTATTTAACCTAATTGCACCTAGGCCTCACCTCCTATTATACCATCCGTGGCAATTCTTGGTTTTTATTTAACCTAATTGCACCTAGACTTCACCCAGCTCTGACCTCATGATAATATCATCCTGTAATTCCTTCGGTAATTGGCCAAATTGTGCCACATATGCTGCTACCCGAACTAGCAGGTCAGGATACTTTTCAGGGTGAAGCTGTGCATCGCGTAGCTTTTCTGTATCAATTATGTTAAATTGGACATGATATCCACCTAACTCCATGTAAGTCTCCAACAGATGGATAAACTTGTCCCTAGATGTAGGATTAGTTAGCATCCCTGCATTGAACTTCATGTTAAGCAGAGTACCACCCGTAGCTAATGAGTGGTCTATCTTTGTCATAGACTTTATCACTGCTGTAGGTCCCTTACTGCACTCACCTTGTGAAGGTGACATTCCATCAGCCAAAGGTTCTCTTGCTTTGCGGCCGTCCGGTAACGCGCCTACAAACCTTCCTAACCCTACGTGTGCCGAAACCGATGCTAACGATGGACAATATTCTCCTCTTTTGTTTTTAGATTTTCGTAGCTCGTTGCAAAAGAGAGTAGCTACCTCTACAGCTATACCATCTACGTAGTCGTCATCATTACCGAACTTAGGAGCATCGTAAATTAGATTCGACCTCAAACGCTCCCACTCACCTTCGAAGTTAGCGCGCAAGGCTGCAATGAGTTGATCCATGCCTATCACATGTTCGTCGAAGACAAGTTTTTTGATTGCCGCAAGGGAATCAGCTACATTAGCCAAGCCAACTGCCTCAGTCCCCGGTATGTTATATCTCGCACCTCCTTCCCACACAGGAATACCTTTTTCTAGGCAGTCATCAATAAGTATACTAGCGAAGGGCTGGGGATTCATCTTCGTATGAACTTCCTCTATCACATTCATCATTACGACCGTAAGACGGACAACATGTGCTAGCTGTTGCTTGAAGGCCTCAAACACTTCCTCGAATGTTTTAAAGTTCACTGGTTCACCGGTTTCTGGTCCCAGTCTTTTTCCAGTTAGCGGATCTACACCGTTATTTAATGCCAATTCCAAAACCTTAGCAAGGTTAAGGAAGGTGAAACCATTGTTACCCCATGTTTTCCCCTGCGAACCGTTTGCGACACATCCTATATCTACTAAATCCTTCAGATCTTCACTATTCCTAACACCTCTTTCTAATGCTTGCTTAACCATAATGTCATAGTTAAAGAACTTTGGCTTCATAGTAAACGGCAATGTTTCACATGCCTTAATAAAAACACTCCTTTTTATTTTTTTGTGGAACATAACCGCGATATCTGGTTGTGGAAGACGTAATTCTTTATCGATTTCCAACATTAATTCCGTAAGCTCATTACTTGCATCTTCCCCTCTTTCATCCACACCAGCTATCGTCGGCTGCTCAGAAACTGGATGCCCAGCCCAAATATATGCAGTTCTACCTGGTAAGAAGTACATAATCTGGTTGTAATTTATCCACAAATTTTTTAGCCACTTCCTAATCTCCTCCTTGGAAACACCTTCAGCAAATGGTGCTAACAACTGATCAAGCCGTCCCGCAACGATACCTGCCCCTCCTGCAGCATCAAAATGTAGCAAGAGGTGGATAAACCAAAAAGCCTGTACCGCCTCAAAGAAATTCGTAGCAGGATATTTTGGCACTCGCTCGCAGTTGCTGGCTATCAATAACAATTCCTTCTTTCTCTCCGGGCGAGTTTCTTCCTCAGCCATCTTCTTCGCTAACTCGGCATACCGCTGGGCATAATCAATAACCGCATCACAGCATATTAATGCAGCCTTATAAAAGAACCACTTATTCAAGTTTTCAGGGCATGTCAAATCAAGTTGTGACATTTTATCTTCTATTTCCTCAGCTATTTTAGCAAATCCTTTATAGAGAACTTTACTGTAGTCAGCCGCGAAGTTCCCGCTGCCCTGGGTAAAATAACCTGTGTCTATCAAACCAGCTTCGTACGCCTCTTGCACCTCACGAGGGAGTATACTAAAAATGCAATCTTGTATGGACTTGCCACGCCACCATGGAAGTACTTCCCTCAGCTTCTGCTTATCCTCTTCAGTTACCAAGTACTTATCCCCTGGTCTTATTCCAAACTCGTCCAGATTGTCTAAGACGGTCTTCCAACAGCTTTCAGGGAAAGGTGAAACAGCAAAGGGCTCGGCCGAAAAGCAACCAACGACAAGTTGCCAATCTTCTATGACTATAGGTATCTTATTTGCATAATCGTGCAATGCTTTGGCTCTTCTGATGATCATTGGCTCGCCTTCACTCTGCTGATACGATTCTGTCACAATAAGGGCTCTTTCAATGCGAAGTCTTGACCTCCTTATGCTGTCAAGAATTCTCTTCCTTAACGCCTCTTCCATCTACAGCAACCTCCTCTCATAATTGATTTTATAACTATCAATTTTGCTCAGGAAACCCCTCCCTACCGAACGCATATTTGGTATAATAAAGGCAAACCTGGGTTCGAGGGAGTGGTCTTATTGGCAAAACAAGAAACATTGCCCTTCCGCTTTTTTAATCAAGGAAAAATTACCTTTAACGATTTTGCTTTTCTTCAACTCCTCAACGTTTTTCCCATCTGAAGCGACCATCTACAGCGCCCCCTCTTTTCCTCAAAAATCCTTAAAACTCTCCATTTAATCTTCAAAAAAAGTAAGTCAAACATTTCTCGCTAGATAAACAATAGGAAAAGCACGTTGAACTTCAAACATCACTATCAACTGGTGAAAGTTCCCTGCCGCACTTCATCTATAACGGCTTTAATTGTCTCTTCCAGACCGTACTGCAGTCGAAAGCCCCATTCCTGAAATGCCCTGGTCCCATCCATATCTTTTGCCCATGCATTGAGGATCTCTACGGATTTCTTATCAGGATGGAATTCAATCTTTGCCTCAGGTAAATATTTTTTAACCGCAGCAGCTTCTTCCGCCGCTGTACACGAAATTACCTCAATATTATAGACACGTCTTTTTAGGCAAGCCTCATCAGCGTACCGTAAACTGACTAAGGCATTGACGGCATCATTTTTATAAATAAAGGGACATCTTACTTTTTCGTCGACATAAGTACGATAAGTACGGCCCATAGCCGGTTCTATAATCATTAGTGACGTATATGAACTGAGTCCAGTAGTCCGTTCAGGTCCCACAATTGCAGGAAACCTGACACTACGGAAATTAACGCCATACCTATGATAATAATATTCGCCCAGCCGCTCTCCAATTACCTTGGTCACCCCATACATATTATTGGGGTATTGGACCACATCCTCATTAACAACGTCTGGTATACCCTGCCCGTAGGTAGCAATGGTGCTCGGGAATATTACACAACTCACCTTAAATAAACGGGCAGCTTCTAAAACATGATATGTGCCGTTAACATTTACCTCGTAAGCGGTTTGTGGGCTTACTTCCGCCTCGTTAGCCAGCAAAGCTCCCAAATGGTAAATACATTCAATATCATTATCCTTAACTGCCTCGATAACCTGGGCAAAGTTCCTCAAGTCACCTTGCACGATTTTTAATCTTTTATCCTCTTCAATGTCTTTAATGAATCTCGACTTGGTCGTTCTACCAAAGAGAACTACCTCTTCACCATCATCGAGCAAACGTTTGGCCACGCGACTTCCAAGAAAACCCAAACCTCCGGTTATTAGATTTTTTCCCATCATGCACTCCCCCGTAATATTTCAAATCTCTCCGCTCTTGATAATAAATTTTACCATTTTCATCCACTACTGGTGCCGCGTTAACAGATATGTATAAAACAGCTCTTACGCACCCCTCCCCCCGTCCGCTAGTATCATGTGCCCGGTAATATAACTTGAAGCCTCGGTGGCTAAAAACAGAGCTATACTGGCAATTTCTTCTGGTTTGGCAGATCGCTCAAGCGGTACCAGAGCTTTCAAACGTTCGGCGAAATTTGGATCGCTGCGCACGCTTTTAGTCATTTCTGTTTCAATCATTCCCGGCCCGATGGCATTGACCCGTATATTATACCTCCCCAACTCACGTGCCAAAATTCTGGTAAGCACTACTACCCCGGCTTTTGAGATGCAATATACACCTCTTCCTTCCTCTACTTGCTCTGCGTTTCTAGAAGCCATATTGATAATAACTCCTTTTTTAGCTTTTACCATTTCCTTTCCAACAGCCTGGCAACAAAGGAAGTAACCTTTCAGGTTAATATCCATAACCTTGTCCCAATCCTCTTCCGACAATTCAAGCATCCGGGCTTCTTTAAAAACACCGGCATTGTTTACAAGGATATCTATCCTCCCAAATTCATCCAACGTATTTTTAACCATCCTTTCCACATCTTCTTTCTTGGAAACATCCGCTTGCACGGCCAGGGTGCGGCAGCCCATTGCTTGAATTTCCTTAACCACTTCCTCCAGTTCATAGCCGCCGACAACATCGGAGACCACTACAGTAGCCCCGGAAGAAGCGAAGGCAAGGGCTATAGCTTTACCTATCCCTCTCCTACTTCCCGTAACTATAGCCACTTTACCCTCTAAAGAATTAATGGATTTCATCGGTTAACCCCCTTGTATAATAAGAGTAGCCAAAGATTTGGTTTACATAAAACCAGATTGCTAAGTTACTCTTTTAGTTTTTTGTTCTTTGAAAATTGAATAAAAAAGGTCTTTACAATCTTGGGATGCCTTTGGTCTACCAAGAGAATGTTCGTATACCTCCTGTTGCCCCTTTCATACAAGGGTTCTTCCAAATTGAGAGTGTTCCCCTGCCCCATGATATAGACCTACACGCTGACTGTTTCCAGGTTGATTACCCCTTCCGCAAGCAGAGGAAGGCTAGTGCACTGGTAATCCCCGGTGTATTCCAATAGTTGCGCAAGGCTGTCGTTCATGGGTTTCCCATGGTCATCCTAGGTTGAAATTTTTCATCGCTTCCCTACAAAAGATTTTCCCAAAGTATATCCTCCATCTACAATAATTGCAGAGCCCGTCATCCACGAAGCATCATCGGATACTAAAAATAGAATAACCTTTGCTATGTCAGTTGGTGTACCTAATCTTCCCATAGGATGATTACTTCTCCTACTCTCCCACATACTGTCGGGTGAATCAAACCCGAAATCTTTATAATTAAGGTTAATTATCTTTTCCACCATTGCTGTTTTACACGTTCCTGGACATACACAATTAACCCTTATTTTATCCACTGCATGATCAAGGGCCATTGCCTTTGTTAGCTGGATGACAGCAGCTTTAGAAGTACAATATATAGGAACCTTATTAGAAACAATAGTTCCCCACGCTGAAGCAAGATTTACAATTGAACCACCATCTGACATTAGCGGAATCAAGTATTTAGAAGTTAAGAATATCCCTTTAACATTTGTATCCATTACTTTGTCATATTCTTCTTCTGGCGTTTCAACTACGCTTCCAGCTCTATACTGATGTACACCTGCACTGTTAACTAAAATATCTACTTTTCCGTATAATTGTGCCACCTCTTTAGCAGCTTTCTCTACTTCGGCAGAAAAACGAACATCTATTTTAAAAAATCTTGCTTCCCCAGCCTTTTTTCTTATTGCAGATACTGTATCTTCCCCACCTTTTTCGTCGATATCCCAAACTACAACCTTTGCACCCTCTTCGGCAAATAATAGCGCAGTCTCCCGGCCAATACCGGATGAACCTCCGGTTATTACAGCAACTTTTCCGTTTAATTTTTTGGTCATATTATTTCCTCCCGTTTTTGATATTCCAAATGTCTGCTTATTCTTTTTTATTCATTTTCTTCTATAATAGAACAATTTTCTTTATTCACCCCTTTCTTTTAAAAAATGAAATAAAATGAAATATATAGTAGTATGTTTACTACGCTTGCTTCTTCGTCTTAATAGACTTGTGATAATATAATTAACTCAACTTTCGCACATA
>DFNM01000167.1:1890-5751 GCA_002376045.1 Firmicutes bacterium UBA3567 | reverse complement strand
TGTTTGTAAAAAAGAATCCTGTTTTTACCCCTGGTTTTGGCTTCGTAGAGCGCCGCGTCTGCATACTTTATAAGTTCCTCCATATTCAAAGAGCGATCATCCGGATATACTGACACACCTATGCTTACAGTAGTCTTAATCCCGGCATCGGTGAATGTTTCATCCTCTATTCGTTTTCTTATCCTTTCAAGAGGGATTTTTGCTCCGCTGCTATCCGTCTTCGGCAATATTATAACAAATTCCTCTCCTCCATACCTTATAGCCACGTCTTCTTCCCTCAAACTTTTCTTGATGACGTAACTTACTTTCTTCAGCAATTCGTCTCCAATCACATGGCCGTACCTGTCATTAACTTCCTTGAAATTATCCAGGTCCAGCATTGCTACGGTAAGTGGTGTATCTGTCATACGCGCATCAGACCACAGCTTCGACAGTATCCTCTTGATGGCAAGCCTGTTATAAAGACCGGTGAGAACATCCCTTTCTACCCTCTCCTTTAAAGATAAAAGCAGGGCATCCGTTGCTATAAGTATCTGCGCGAGGAATTCTGTGGCTCTTTCAATATAAATCCACTGGACCACATCATTATCCTGCCTTATATTCAGCACATCCTTGAGAACCTGATTATGTATGTCCAGAAGATTAGCTGCCTGAGCAGAAGATTCATCAAGCAAATTTAGCAGGTTCTGATAGGCTTCAAACAATACATCGTCATTTCCACCTTTTAAAAGATAATCTTCTAGGTATTTTTTGTACTCACTCACAAAGTGCCTCAGACTGTTCATGGCCCTATTCCTCCTCTTGCTATCATTACAGTGGCATCATCCTCTTTTATGCTAAAATCTCTCACTATTTTCTCTGCAGCATCCCGGGGATTTAAGGTTCTAATCCATTTCATTTCGGGTGTGGGTATAAACCGTCTCTTGATTCCATCGGTACAAACCAGCAAGGTAGAGTGGAGAAGAGAAACGGGTTCTTTAAATATTTTTACCTTTACCGACATTCTGCCAACCACCCCCGGTATTTCCCTCAGCTTCTTTATAGAATCAGGAAACAAAATCCACCCCCTTATATTGCCCACATTTAGATACTCAATTTCGTATTTCGAAACGAGCGCAGCAAAAACAACACAACCGCGCGTACCTCTGGCAAGCCTTTCAAGACCAGCGTAAATTTTTTCAAGGTATTCTTCCCTTGAGCCTTTTATGTAGCCCTCGATCAATTCTGCAACTTCACGGGCCCTGCTGCCGTGACCGAGCACATCGGCTACAAACAAAAAATATCTTCCATTTACTTCCTTGTATAGACAAACATCTCCGTTTTTTTCTTCAAGATAATGGGGTCTTGAGGCAGTGCCGAATTGCAAAATAAAATTTCTCCTCTTGTTTCGGGAAAACAAAAAAACTGCCCGTATGCTCGTCCTCCCATCTTCTTTTCGCTCTATCTTGAGTTCATCACTGTTGTTTCTTACTATTTCAAGGTCGACTCCAAGCCCCCTTTTTTTTATCTTCTGTTCGATATCATTACCGCTATTTTTACTGACATCCTCAGCAAGAACGACCACCTTATCTCTCTTAAGCTCGGTCTCCACGAAACCTTTGCCCCCGTATTTCAAAATGTTTGTAGCCAACTCTCTCGCCACAAGAAGTATGGAGGGTAGATCCAAATAATATTTCTGCATACATTTCTTCAATTTGTATTCCATAATAAAAATATCCGCCTCTGAAGCTATATCAACTTTCACCACATCACTCAAAACCTACGCCTCCTTTTTTCCACAATAACAACAGTTCCCTTCCCAACTTCCGATTTGATGCTAAAGCTGTCCATCAGCCTCCTTACACCCGATAAGCCCAATCCTAGGCTTCTTTCGGAAGTCGTATATCCACCGGTAACTGCCAGTTCGACATCTGCTATACCCGGGCCTTTATCAACCGCCACGATTTCTATACACGTTGCTTTATCAGGCCCCACTTCCTTTTTCCTGATATAAATATACCCCTCTTTTGCATACCTGTATATATTCCTTGCCAGTTCAGATATCACCGTAGCTATTTTGGTAACATCCGCCAGAGAAAAACCCATTTTTTGGGCAAAATTCTTTGCCATCTGTCTCGAGACCGCTACATCTTTTTCTTCTTTTATCTTTAGCGTCAAATCATAATCGTGAGGATTTATTTCCATCACTTTTCATCACTCCAAAAATTTTAAAAGCTTGATAAATCGTATCTGTTCTAATCCAGGTTACCCAAAATATCAATAGCATCTTCAAGATCCCGGGCAATTATAATATCTTTCAATTTTATACCCATCTGTGCCAGCGTGAGTGCCACCTGCGGTTGAATTCCACATATAGCGGTATAGCAGCCCATCATCTTTGCCATACCTGCTGTTTCTGAAAGCGTAAAGGATATGTAACTGTCAATTATATCCACCATGCTTACATCAATAACTATCCCTCGAATATTACTTCCCTGAATCTCATCAAGTATCTGCGTTTGCAGTTTCTCTACCGTAGTGTCATCCAGTTCAATCTGGATAGGGACAAGAAGATAATCATACAGTTTTATTGTAGGTACAACCTTATTCTTCATCACTGATCCCTCTTTTTCGGCTGCGCTTGCTGGTCGGGTTGCTTTCCGAAGTTTTGTCAATAGCATATTTTAAAGAGCTTTCCAGATCTCTTTTTATAGTTACCATGTTGAAATCTACTCCCAGCTTTACAAGGGTATGAGCTATTTCCGGCTTTATACCTGTCAAAACAACATCACTTCCAAGGAGTTTTACCGCATTGAACATTTCTATCAAAAAACCCCCTACAATGGTATCTATCATCGGCACTCCTGTCACATCTATAATCACCACTTTTGCTCGCGTATTTGCTGTATAATCCAAAAGCTTTTCAGCCATACTCTGCGCCCTGTCACTGTCAAGGCTACCTATAAGGGGCAGAAGGAGTATATCCTTCCATATTCTTATAACCGGAGTTGCAAGTTCAGAAAGCATATCTTTTAGTTCCTTTATACTAGCTTCTTTTTCCCTCCTTATTTCGCCAGTTATCCCAATCATTGCTTTCAATACATCCATAACTGGAAAATTATCTATTTTTCTATCCAAAAACTCCATTCCCTTTATTAAAGAGTTTTCATCAACATATTGGAGAAGATTTACAAGGGCTTTCCTGAGTTTTTCTTTCAAATTCACGCTGCCGTAAGCTTCGGCAAGACAAACCAAAAAATCTTCCCACTTTTCTTTATAGTCATCTTCCTGAGTCAATTCACCTAATAACATTTCCAGATTAGAAATAATTTTTTCTTTCATAAACCCATCACTCCTCCTCTTCTACAGAATATAAAAATATTCATTCGACAAAAAATACGTCAATCCTTCCTCGATTAACGAATTTGGAAAATTTTAATAAGCCCGATAAACCTGAAGTAATAAGACATGGAGTATGCTTTGATTTAATAATCTAAAAATTAACGAAATGAAAAAGGTGGATATTCCCGGGTTAAAGGAAAAACCCACCCAATGACATTATAATGACATTATTTCATTAATTTGCTCTCCCTGTTGATTTACATCTAAAAACATTTTACTTATAGATAGGTCTGAGGCGAATGTCAACTAAGCGGAAATTATCAAATTAAAGTTGTTATATCAGAATCATGTAATACTGAAAGGATCAATATAACTATAAGCTATAAACTCGTCGAAAGCCTTCATAAATGGCATCTATTATTTTACGAGGCTTGACACAGTTCCCGATAGCATAAACAGGTGGATAACTATTTGATATCATCTTTTTTAACAGCATCCATGAACTCATCAATTAATTTATTACTTAACTTTTGCACGAAA
>DFNM01000167.1:0-1682 GCA_002376045.1 Firmicutes bacterium UBA3567 | reverse complement strand
TCTTCTATTTCTTTTTCAGTAAGTATATCTTTATCCCTTTCCAATGCCATTCTAACCTCCCGTTCCCATTCCGTGTATTGAAACACTTCTTAACAGCTTTATCCATTCTCCTAAAGGGAAATTATATACGAACATTCTGTAAACATTTTCTCTATATGTTTTGGTATTTTTTTACCCTGTTTTGCTTNNGAACTCATCAATTAATTTATTAAAAATCTCATGTATTTCATTTGGTATCAATATATCTATTTCCTCTGGCGTTAATATCGCTTCTTCCCGGGAAAGCACATCCTGCACATCCTTTTTGTCTGACAAGATATTCATCTCCTTCTAAAATCAACAGTTTTTTATAAACATGTTTGAAATATGTCCAGATATCTTTTCATTGCCTCGATTTTGTTTTTATAAAGGTTACAAAACTCATCAATAATCTCTTTTAATACTTCTTCTATTTCTTCTTCAGTAAGTATACCTTTATCCCTTTTCAATGCCATTCTAACCTCTGTCCACTTTCCTAATAATGAAAAACTTCTAAACTTCTTAACAGTTTTATCCGTTCTTCTAAAGAGAAATTATGTATGAACATTCTGTAAACATTTTTTCTATATGTTTTGGCATTTTTTTACCCTGTTTTGCTTTAAGTCTTAAAATCCTATGTTTCTGTAAATGTTTCTGTATTGTTGTAGGATGAACATCGCATAAATAAGCTATTTCTTTACAACTTAATCCATTATCAACATATTGTCTTATCAACCAGCTTTTGTTCTGATAAGGTTTGTTTCGCACTTTAACAACACCTCTTTATAAGACAAAACTGTCTGTTTTAATCTGGCTGTATTCGAATTCTTCCGGCTGCTTTTAACTTCAATTTATAAAAACCCTTTTACTCTCTTCAGTTTCCCCGCATATTTCCTTTTAATTCACAGTTAAACATTCAATATTCTTTACCTTTCTCTTCTGCAGTCAAATCAACCCATTGATGGATTAATGAATCAGGAATTTCGTCATCTCTAGAAATTACACTATCGGTCATCCTGTTTACCTCTATAAATATCAAAAACTTTCTCAGATTCTCAAAGTACTCTTCATCTGATTCAAAAACTATTCTCTTTCTACCATCCATTGATAATCCTTCCTCTCTCATGCCCAATAAAGCAGTCTTTTCTTCAACGAATTTGCTATTTTCCCTTTCCCGCGAGCTGTTCAGTATCAACCTCGCTGTGCATAACGGTTTCACCAAACCCTAAAAGTTCTAAAAAGCTTCTTCCAAAAGGATGCCGCGGCAATGTAAACTCAACTCCCGTCAATCCGCGGGCCCAGAGGAGCCGGCTCAAACCGGCCGGGCTGAGTTCACACAGGTCGGTCAAATCTATGACCACCTGACTGTCACACCTTTCTCTTAGACGTTCTTCTAATACCTGGGGATCCAGGCGTTTACCCACATCAATTCTCAGCACCACATCTTTTTCCTCTTTAATTTCACACCGTAACAGCTCTACTTCTCTGACATCGGAAATAGCCTCAAGGGCTTCCTTTACAACATCAGGACTCTTCCTGGCAAAAAACCGGACCTTTATTTCTGTGTCCTCAAAACCATGCTCCTTGATCTCATTAAATGAAGGCTGGACCTCAATAATTTTTACCAGATCTTCCAGGGTTTTTAGCACCACGCAGGCACGTGC
>DFNM01000170.1 GCA_002376045.1 Firmicutes bacterium UBA3567 | reverse complement strand
TCTTTTTTACAGTTCCTCGCCATCCTGCATGACTAATACCTATCACCTTTTTTATCGGATCCAAAAAAAATAATGGAACACAATCTGCATAAAAAGTTATTAAAGGAACTTTTGGTTCATTTGTAACCAAACCGTCAACTTTTATAATATCAGATTTTTTTGTAATACCTTTACCCTTATCCTCTTGTATGACTACTCTAATTCTGTCTCCATGCACCTGGTCAGATAGAACAAGGTCTTTATAATTCACCTCGATAGCCTCGCAAATTCTTCTGTAGTTTTCCAGAACCTTTGCCCTGTTATCGTCTCTGAACAAACCCAGGTTTAAAGAACGATACTGGCTTTCGCTGACTCCACCCAATCTCGTAGTAAAACAGTGGTTTACAAGCCCGGTTTCTTCAAATGCCGGAATGGTTAAATATTTAAGCTTTCCCCTTGTTTTTATGTTAAAACCTATTTTCATTCTAATACCACCTCATACACAACATACTCTACATTTTTTACCACATCTTTGGATGCTGCACGGCTCAGTAAACTTTCCGCTTTTGCTCTTTTCCCATTCTTTTACAAAACATTGCTGATTTATGCCTATATCTATATGGCTCCATGGAAATGTTTCATCAATGTCTCTGGTTCTGTAAAGATAAAAATCCATACTCAAACCCGTTTCTTTAAATGCTCTTTTCCATACGCCAAATCCCCTTCCTCTTCGGTAAACCCTTTTTAAAACTTCACCCACTTTTCTATCTCCCCGGGCGAGAGTTCCCTGAACCATTGACCATTTTGGACTTTCAAATATAATTTTTACACCATCTATACTTTTAAGCTCTTTTTGCAGCATTCTCATTTTGCTGTTCAATTCCCCTGCTGTCTCCATGGGATACAACTGAAAAGGAGTAAAAGGTTTTGGTATAAAAGGATTTATGCTTAAAATCAGGTTCGGATTAATGGTATAGTTCCTTAATAAACCCTTTAAATCTTTCGCAAGCTCTATTATAGCCTGTATATCTTCAAGTTTTTCACCGGGAAGGCCTATCATAAAGTACATTTTTACGTTGTGTATACCATGTTTTGCAGCAAGTTTTACTGACCGGTATACATCTTCATCCGTTATACCCTTATTTATGATGGTTCTGAGCCTACCTGAGGCCGCTTCGGGAGCAATCGTAAAGGTTCTCTGCCCGCTGAAAACCAGACCCTTAATTAGGGTTTCAGTCACGGAATCAGCTCTGAGGGAAGCAACAGAAAAAGCTATCTGTTCCTCCATCATTTTCGCTACAATTTCATCTATATGGGGATAATCCGACACAGCTGCGCCAATCAGCCCTGCTTTTAAATTGTATTTTTTGGCAGCCCTTATAGATTCAAGAACCTTTGCCCTGTCCTTAACTCTGGGTGGTTTAAAACAGTAACCGGCCATGCAAAACCTGCAGTTTCGGCCACAGCCTCTAGATATCTCAGTGAGGTACATATTTTTAAATTCTGCTCTTTCATAAACAAACTTTGAATCTGAATCAATGGTGTTTATATCCACGAACCTTCTTTTAATTTTTGGGGGCAAATTATTAAAGGCAGGTGTAATACACCTTATTGTTCCATTTGTATTGTATTGAACTTCATACAATGACGGCACATAAACTCCAGGAATTTGATTTAATTTCACCAATAAAGAGGTTTTATCTCCTTCAAAATAAAAAAAACAGTCTACTATCTCATGAACCACCTCTTCCCCTTCACCTATAACACAAACATCAACAAAAGGGGATAAGGGTTCGGGATTAAATGTTATACAAGGACCACCAGCCAGTATTATTGGACTTCTTTCATCCCGCTGGTTTTTATCCAGAGGAATGTGAGCCAAATCCAGGATTTTCAAAACATTTAAATAGTCCATTTCAAAAGAAACAGAAAAGGCTAGGATGTCATATTCATTAAGAGGGATCTGTTCTTCAATGGAAAAAAGGGAAGTTTTTGTCCTTTCAAACTCCTTAACCTGTTTTTCTTCAGGAAGTACTCCTTGGTGGCATACGACACCCGGATGCCTGTTGAATTGATGGTATATTGATTGAAAACCTAGGTTGGATGAAGCTATGTTATAGGTATTGGGAAAAACAATGCATACATTCAAGTCTCCGCTTCCAAATTTTTTGGGTTGAATCAGTTTGAGGGTTTCAGCCCACATCTTTTTGTAGTGTTTCTTTAAATGCCATACCATGCTGCAACCTCCAAATGTGTTTAACTTTCGTTTTCCTCGAGCATTTTTTTTAATTCTTCCATAAAGGTGTTTATATCCTTAAACTGTCTGTAAACAGATGCAAACCTGACATAGGCAACTTCATCTATCTCCTTCAGCTTTTCCATCACCATATTACCTATCTCTCTGCTGGTGATTTCTCGTTCCATTGTATTTCTAATATCCCTTTCAATTTCCTTAGTTATGCTTTCAAGCTTTTTTGCAGATACAGGTCTTTTTTCACATGCCCTGATCATGCCTTTAAGGATTTTCTCAGGATTAAAAACTTCCCGGCTCCCATCCTTTTTGATAACCATAATTGGAATTTCTTCAATCTTCTCATATGTTGTAAACCTCCCATTGCATTTGATGCATTCCCTTCTTCTTCTTATGGCATTTCCTTCATCTGTCGGTCGTGAATCGATTACTCTGTTTTCCATACAACCACAAAATGGACACTTCACAGCCAACCCTCCCACTATATATCGTATATATATTATTATAATATACAAAATATGGTATGGTCAATGACACCATAAAAGTTGTCCTTTTTTTAACAAATAAAAAAACTCCATATGTAATCCGATTATTTTCTCCTAGATACATTGCTATTCAGTTCCACAAGGATGACATCAACTCCTATCTTCTTTATGTCTTCCCAGGGAATTACATAATCACTTTCCTTTCCAAAAATTCCAAATAGCTTTCCGGGGCCGGGTATTATGATTGCTTCTATTCTACCTTCTTCCAGGTTTATTTCCAGGTCTTTTATGTTGCCCAATTTTTTTCCATCAGCCAGGTTTACTATTTCCCGCTGTCTTAAATCAGATATTTTAATCATTGTTTTCCCCTTCTTGTGTATTAAAATCCCTTTTTCTTTAATATTTATATGTTAATACAACACTATATGTTCCAACATAAGAACTATATAAAAAAGCCATGGTTTATAAACCATGACTTGAATTCAAAAATTTATGAATCTGTTTTCACTGTAGTTTCGGTATTTTATAAATGGATCACCCTTGTAGCGAAAAAAAACATCTCTCTTATCAGTTTCCTGCAGCGGGGTAGCCTGATGGTAGGTGGCTATAAATGTATTGTATCCCATAAGATTGTTCATGTTATAGGCAATTCTGGATTCTGAATGGGAACTGTTTATTACAACCGTTAAGACTAATATCAATATCATTAACAAAACCGATGCATCAATAGCTTTTTTCATCTTTAAGCACCCTCCAAAATATTAATATATAGTTTTATAATTTTATTTATCA
>DFNM01000204.1 GCA_002376045.1 Firmicutes bacterium UBA3567 | reverse complement strand
TTTCCGACAGTATAAGCTGGCGGCGTTTTTGTCGAATAGAACTGACAGAAAAGGTTCCCATTCTACTACTCTAATCAAGCTGACCAAAAAATACGGCAGTGAGGTAGTAGATCAGTTGAATCAATTATTGCTGCAGAAAGCCAGGGAGCAGAAGATAATTCGAGGCAGAAAACTGCGTGTAGACACCACAGTGGTAGAATCCAATATCCATCATCCCACCGATGCAGGTCTGCTCCAGGATGGTATAAAAATCATCACCCGCACCGTAAAAAAGATAAAGGAGGCCGGAGCGGTAGTAAGGACAAAATTTCAGGACCGGTGCCGCAGTGCCAAAAACAGGGTATTGAGTACTGCCAGGGTTTTAAAACGTCGCACAGGAGAGATACATATTTCTGAAAGCAATGAAGCTTTTAGAGAGCTTAAAAAAATTTTAGAAATGGATTTCGAAGATTTTATCTCTAATAAGAAAGCCCAGAAAAAGTTTTGGGAACGAGCCGGGAAAGAAGCAAAAAACAGTGATTTAGAGATTCTAAAAATCTATAAAAAAGAACAAATCAATATATTAAACGCACATTTCGCACCCTTTACAACGCAAAAAAGTAAATTTTAAAAAAGTTCAGTTTTTAAGAAACAATAGTCATATTTGGTATTTTTTAACTTGTACTTTAACCCCTTATGGTTTATCATAGTAATTGGGTGATACTATGATAAACTCGATGAAGGTATACAATGTAGGCCCTTTTCCTGCAATTTCAGCAATATGGGAACAACCGGGTATAGGTAGAATACTTGATTCAGTATTAAAATGGGGTCCCAAACAATGCAAGCTATCGCCGGCATCGAAACTGAAAGCCATTGTGATAAACATTTTAGCCGGTAGAACACCTCTGGTGTCATACAAAAACCTACGGGCAACAGGATACTTGAGCTTTTGAGTCCCTTTCAGGTTGCAATCATAAATGAGGGTAACAGAAAGTATCGGGTTATTCCTGACGTACCCAATGAAGAGTCTTTTGATAGAATTCTTGGGTTGTTGGGTCTTACCCGTGATGCTTATGTTGTAACGCGAAAGTCGCTGCTTCGTCTGCTGGAATGATTAAACCTTAAAAATACAGAAGAGAAAATACCTAAGGGTGCGAAATGTGCAATATTTTTCATTAAGGAGAGTTTTTCATGGGAAAGTGTATAATCTGTAATTCAAGAAAGGGTAAACGTGCTTGTTTGGCACTAGATGGCAAGTTGATTTGTTCGTTATGTTGTGGAAAATATAGGTCATGGGAAAAGTGTATTACTACTTGCAATTATTTTCCTCAAGAAGAAGGTCCAGCTTTTTATTGTTTTCTTCCTTCATTAAGAAATGAATCAACTGGTGAGACGACTAGATTTGTTGCAAATTATTTTTTACCAAACATATATGAATTTGTTAAATGTATAGTTAAAAAAGTAAACTACCAGTTTTTAGATTCTCATTCTGTAAAAATAGAATTGATTATAAAACTTGAGTCTAATCGTAATATTTTTAAAGAATGTTTTATTAAAGATAATTGGAAAAAGAAAGAAAACTGGGGTCCATATGATCATTGTTATAACCTATTTCCTGTTATATTCATATTTGCCGGATATAAAAGTACTTTCCCACCATTATCAACTATTGTAAGAATTGATGGAAAAGAAGCCAAAATTAATAGTAGTCTAATTCATTGGAATATATGGATGCCTTTTTCTAAGATCTGTCTTGAAAGTAAACGTAAATATAATTCTAAAATAAAAAGGTTTGAAGAAATCTCATACCGTGTTTGTCACGGTAAATATTTAATGGGGAAAAATAATGCAATTTTTTCTGAATTAATGTTAAACAAAGAGATAAAAATTGAATCAATTATAAGGTTCCAAGAAATAAACCATGTTCTAAATGATAAATGTATTAGTATAAATGTGGGCCTATTTTTACCTTTCAAGGAAATTGAGTATACTAACATTAACTTTATTCCACCGCCAGGGTTTTCTTTTAAAAACAAACCAAATATAAATATTGTTGCTCCTAAAGTAGGAAAAATGGAACAAGAAACTTTTATACCCATTACATCAGAGAATGAAAAAGTATTAATTTTTGAAGAGGCAGATTCATCAAAATATGAAATATTTGATGATTATATAAAAACTAATGATTTCTTTATGCTGAATAGCCATATAGATTTAGTACCTAAAATTTCTATAGAGGCTATATCATTTGTTACTTCGTTACCAATACCATCTAGTATATATAACTCAATAAACAAATTATATAGAGAACAATTTTCACCTGCGAAAGTAATTGTTTCTAATTTCTCTGATTCTCCTGCTAAAGTATCAATTGAAGGATGTATTCAAGGCTTTTCCCATATATTAGAAAAAGATATCATTATAAAACCATGGAATCAATCAGAGTTAAAAGTAAATCCTATTCTTAATCAAGAATTGATTAAAAATTTATATGAAATTACTGAAACTGCTTTATCAATTAAAGCTATTTTTGAGGATAAAGTTATTCTAAGAAGTAATACACCAATTAAGTTATTAGCTAGGGATACAATTATTTGGGAAGTTGAAGATCCAGGATTATCATGGAAAATAAATCTTTGGGATTTAGTTGTGGCATGGATTACTCCTCATATTCCAAAGATAGATGAAATAATTTCGAAAGCTGCTAGAAAGGTTGGGAAAATATTAGGCTTTCTTGCCTATAAATATGGAAATGAAGTAATAATGAAAGAAGTTAAAGCAATCTATGAAGTACTATCGCAAGAAGAGATTGTTTATGTAAATAGAAGTTTCAGCTTTGGTTCTGATATTAATAGTTTAACCCAAAGGATTTTAACACCTTCGCAAACTTTAAAACAAAAATCCGGAAATTGTATTGATTTAAGTGTGCTTTTTGCCAGTTGTTTAGAGAATTGTGGAATATTACCCTTAATTGCTCTAGTTCCTGGGCATGCATTTGTTGGTTGGAAAGGTGCAAACGGAGAATTTTTTTTCGTTGAGGCAACAATGATTGGAACACATTCTTTTGAATGTGCTATGGTAGAAGGTCAAAAGAATTATAAAAAATATTTTTCTGACGGTCAAAAATATGAAATAGATTCAAGAATAATTGAAGTGAATTTAGTAAGGCAAAAGGGTGTATATCCTTTAGGGTTTTAAATATTAACCCTCAAAATTATGGTCTTCTCCAAAACAGTTAGTTAAAAGTTAAGCTAATTATATTAAACGAGGGTTGAATCGCCCAGTAAAGGTCAAATAGAAAGGTTTAAGAAACCGAGATATACTTTGTAATAGTTTTAAGTGACGTTTATACTTTATTGCTTTCTGTAGATAGAGAGATGTTAAATTTAAGGTTGCGGAAAACTAATTTTATTTTATTATAATTTAAACCTAAAATAAGATCTAAAAAATCAACTTATAGCATCTAATAATTGCTTAAGTTTTTCTGCTGAAGGTTTTCTCTTTCCTGATTCCCAGAGACGAATAGTAGTGGGATCAAGATTGCACATTTTAGCCAGTTCTTTTTGTGTAAGAGCGTTTAACAATCTAAATTTGTAAATTTTTTCTCTAATGTCGTCTTTTTTAGATGTTTTTAGCTGTAGCAAGTATTTTAGATTTGTTTCCAAGGCATCTGCTACTTTTTTTAAATTTTTAATTCTCGGTCTTTTAAGATCCCTTTCCCAATAGCTTAAAGAGTCTGGAGAAACACCTGATATTTTAGCTAACTGTTTTATATTTAACCCCTTTTCAATGCGTTTTTTTCTAAGCCGCTGGCCGAGAGTCTTTTCAGGTAACTTTTGTTCTAGTGAAATATCCAACTTAATATCAGATTTTCGGTATTTTTGTAATGCACGCATGCCCCTGTGGATTTTTTTCAG
>DFNM01000100.1 GCA_002376045.1 Firmicutes bacterium UBA3567 | reverse complement strand
GGTGTAAAATTTCTCAAGCTGGGCAAGGCTATCTAACCAGCAAGGGTGTTTCTCTGGATAAAGTTGGTTATAAAAATGTGTGAGCATATCACACATTTTTCTTGATTTTACCAGAGAAAAATTATAAAATTAACAATGAGCACACAATTGTGCACACAGAATGAGGGGGAAGCAATTTGGAATTTGCCAGGATTGGGGAAAAACTTATAAGTATTTCAAAACTTCACAGTATAATTGAGAAGATTCTTGACCTTAGGTGTAAAGGATTGTCTCAACAGGAAGTTGCCGATATGCTGAACATACATAGAAGCTTTATTTCCAGGCTGGAATGCCTTGGCGAAGTAAGAAAAGGTAAGAGGATCGCCATAGTTGGATTTCCTATAAAAAACAGAGATGAATTGATGAAAGTCGTACACGAAGAAGGAATAGAGTTCAGCCTTCTGTTGACGGAAGAAGAAAGGTGGGAGTATGTAGAACAAAAAAGCGGGATTGAGCTTTTCAATTCAATAATGGGTCTCATCACAAAAATTAGAACCTATGACCTGGTTATAATCATCGCATCGGATAAGAGAATAAAAGTTATTGAAGCTCTCCTGGATAAGGAGGTAATCCCGGTAGAAATAGGAAAATCTCCGCTGCAGGAAGACAAATATGTGGACCCAGAAATGGTAAGGAGTATCATAAGGGAAGTAAAACAAGACAATTGAGGAGGTTTGGAGATGAAACAAGTGGTCAGTGTAAGCCTTGGTTCTTCTTCGAGAAACCATAGTGTCGTAACAGAGATTCTGGATGAAGAATTTAAAATAGAAAGAATTGGAACAGATGGTGACCTAAAAAAGGCATTAAAAATGATAAAAGAACTGGATGGAAAAGTAGATGCTATTGGTCTTGGAGGTATCGATTTATATATCTGTGCGGGAAAAAGACGATACATTTTAAGAGATGCTGCGATTTTAGCAAAAGCTGCCAAGAAAACCCCTGTTGTGGACGGTTCAGGGTTAAAAAACACACTGGAACGCAGGGTAATACAATACCTCGATAAGGAGTATGGCTTCAATTTTAAAGATAAAAAAGTATTGCTGGTGAGTGGGGCGGACAGATTTGGAATGGCCGAAAGCCTTAATCAAACAGGGTGTGATTTAATCCTCGGGGATTTAATTTTTGCCCTGGGCATTCCCATTCCAATAAAATCCCTTAAAACTCTGGATCTTTTAGCAAGGATAATAGCCCCCATTGTCAGCAAACTGCCCTTTAAGCTCCTTTATCCTACAGGGGAAAAACAACATGAAATTACACCCAAATATTCCAGGTTTTACAATGAAGCTGATGTTATCGCAGGGGATTTCCATTTTATAAAAAGGTATTTGCCACCCGTTTTAAATGATAAAACTATTATAACAAACACAGTAACTCCGGATGACATCAAGCTGTTAAAAGAAAGAGGAGTAAAAATGCTGATTACCACAACACCAAACTTAAACGGCAGGTCTTTTGGTACCAATGTTATGGAAGGGGTTTTGGTGGCATTGCTGGCTAAGGATCCTAGAGAGATCACACCTGAAGATTATTCTAAAATGCTGGATAAAATCAATTTCAAACCGAGAATTGAAGTGTTAAATGAGCAAATAGCATCATAAAGATTGTTAAACCTGTTGAAATGTGGGGGTATCCGAAAAAGACACTTTGCATGGAAGGGTATGATGTGTATGGACACTTTCGCTTTTATGATTCATCCGATAGATACCAGTGATATATACAGAAAATTTCCCTTTTTGAAGAGGTTGCCTGATACCTTTGTAGAGACCGCTTTATCTAAACTTCCGCCTTTAAAAGTATCAGAAATTACCGGCATAAAATCTGCTTGCAATGAAACAAGAGGCTGGTTTGTTGGCTGTCCTCTAACTACCAGAAAAATGATTCGGTTACCCGAAAAAAAAGTGTTGAGAAAAATAATAAAAACGGGCAAACTCGCTGAAAAACTGGGAGCGAAAATCCTGGGATTGGGGGCATTTACTTCTGTTGTAGGAGATGCAGGAGTAACGGTAGCAAAAAACTTAAAAATTCCTGTCACAACGGGTAACAGCTATACGGTTGCAACAGCTATTGAGGGTGCCATTAAAGCGGCGGAACTGATGGGGATCGATTACAGCACTGCGAACATTGCTGTTGTAGGTGCAACAGGGTCTATTGGGAAAGTATGTGCTCACTACCTGGCAAGGGAAGTAAAGTATTTAACCATAGTTGGAAAGAATTACAACAAACTGCTGTTTCTAGCAGAAAAAATTTTGAAAGATACAGGTCTCTCTGTAGTGCCCACCACCAATACTAGTAAGGCTATAAGGAATTCGGATATTATTATTACTGTTACCAGTTCCCTTGACACCATTATACATCCGGAAGACCTTAAACCTGGTAGTGTTGTTTGTGATGTTGCAAGACCCAGGGACGTCTCTCAAAAAGTTGCCAGCACAAGGGATGATGTGCTGGTTATAGAAGGCGGTGTTGTAGATGTTCCGGGGGATGTTAACTTCAACTTCAATTTTGGTTTTCCCCCCAAAAAAGCCTATGCGTGTATGGCAGAAACCATGATTTTGAGCCTAGAACAGCGGTATGAATGTTTTACTCTGGGCAGGGATCTTACAATACAACAGGTGGATGAGATAACATCGTTAGCCAAAAAACACGGGTTTAAGTTATCGGGGCTTCGAAGTTTTGAAAGGGAGTTGACTCCTGAGCAAATAAATCAGATAAAATCCAATGCCCGTAAAAAATTAAAAGCACGAAAAAACATGTTAAAAATAATTTAAAAAATTCTTGACAATGTTTTCCTGAGTATTTATAATGAATTAAACTGAATCATAAATAAGCACTGGGAAAGGAACCAGTGCTTATTGTAGTGCTTAAAACACAAAATATTTCCAATCATGTTTTGAATAAATACACGGCATCAAACATATATTAGAACATATAATTTGCCAAATTATAAAACGAGGGGGAGAGCATTTATGATAGTTGGTAAAGAAGTAATACTTACACCTGAGGGGTTTAAAAAATTAGAGAAAGAATTAGAGTACTTAAAAACAGTTAAAAGAAGAGATATCGCAAAAAGAATAAAACACGCCATAGCATTTGGTGATATATCTGAGAACTCAGAATATGAGGAAGCCAAAAATGAACAGGCTTTTATTGAAGGTAGAATTGCAACTCTGGAGAAAATGCTTAGACACGCGAAGATAATAGATGACCTGGATGTATCCACAGATGTTGTCAGCATCGGTTCAAAGGTTCGCTTAAAAGATATAGAGCTTGATGAAGAATTCGAGTATACAATAGTTGGTTCTGCAGAAGCAGACCCTGCTAACAATAAAATTTCCAATGAATCTCCCGTAGGAAAAGCCTTGCTAGGAAAGAAAGTTCATAGTATAGTAGATATTGAAGTTCCTGCAGGGGTTTTAAAATATAAGATTTTAGAAATCAAAAAATAGATAGGTTGGGGGTTTTTATTATGTCAACACGGGAATCTGATGTTAATGAACTCATGCTTCAGCGCAGAAAAAAACTGGACAGGCTTATAAAAAAAGGAATTAACCCTTTTGGAGAAAGATACCAGAGGACTCATTACACTGAAGATATTATAAAGAATTACGAAGAGCTGGAAGGGAAGAAAGTCAATCTGGCCGGCCGAATCATGGCTAAAAGGAGACACGGAAAGGCTTCCTTTGCAGACATTCAGGACAGAACAGGGCGTATTCAGATATATGTAAAACAGAACACAATAGGGGAAGAACACTACGAGATCTTTGAGATGCTTGATATTGGAGATATTATAGGTGTAAAAGGAACGGTTTTTAAGACCAAAAAAGGAGAAGTTACTGTTAGAGTAGATGAATTCAAGTTGCTCACAAAATCATTAAGACCTCTTCCCGAAAAATGGCACGGTTTGAGGGATGTAGAATTAAGGTACCGGCAGCGGTATGTTGATTTGATTGTCAATCCTGATGTTAGAAGAACTTTTGAGATAAGAAGTAAAACCATAACTGCAATGAGAGAGTATTTGGATAATAAGGGTTTTATCGAGGTTGAGACCCCGATTCTTACCCCGCTGGCTGGAGGAGCCGCAGCAAGACCCTTTATTACTCACCACAATGCCCTGGGTATTGATCTGTATTTGAGAATAGCCACAGAATTATACTTAAAACGGTTAATAGTTGGGGGATTAGAGAAGGTTTATGAAATAGGTAAAGACTTCAGGAATGAAGGAATTTCAATAAAACACAATCCCGAATTCACTATGATGGAATTGTATCAGGCCTATGCAGATTATCATGATATGATGGACCTAACCGAAGACTTGATTGCTTACATAGCGCAGAAGGTTTTGGGTACAATGAAAATAACATACCAGGGTCACAAAATAGACCTGACTCCGCCCTGGGAAAGGATAACGATGGTTGAAGCCGTCAGGAAATACACCGGTATAAATTTTGATAAAATCACCACCAATGAAGAAGCTAAAAGAGCAGCAGAAGAACTGGGTATCGAGGTAGAAGATGAGGATACCAAGGGTAAAATACTGAACTTGATCTTTGAGGAAAAGGTCGAACAGGAACTTATACAGCCAACCTTTATTATGGATTATCCCATAGAAATTTCACCCCTTGCTAAAAAGAAAGAAGATAATCCCGAATTCACCTATAGATTTGAAGCATTTATAACATGCAGAGAGATGGCCAATGCCTTTTCAGAATTAAATGACCCTATAGATCAAAGGGAAAGGTTTTTACAGCAGCTAAGAGAAAGGGAAAAGGGAGACGATGAAGCCCATGTATTTGATATAGATTATGTATGGGCGCTTGAATATGGTATGCCACCTACTGGAGGCCTGGGTATAGGTATCGACAGGCTTGTGATGCTGCTTACAGATTCCTATTCCATCAGAGATGTTATTTTGTTCCCCACCATGAGACCTGAAACCAGTCATGTGCAGTTGGTGTGATGCCAACTGCACTATCTATATAAAACCACGATATATAGAGTAAAAACGAGAAATATCTACATATATAGACTAAAATTGATTTAACAATTGTTTAGAATACTTGTAATTAACAAGAATCCTTGATAATATAACAATTGTCGCCTCTGAGAACGAAAAAAACAAGTCACAGCAAAAAACTTGCATTAAGGGGTT
>DFNM01000179.1:23755-24045 GCA_002376045.1 Firmicutes bacterium UBA3567 | reverse complement strand
ACTGTTTTGGAGAAGAACCAAACATTTTTATTATAGTATGCTTTATTTACAAGCCTTTATACAAGAGTGGACTGCAATTTTTGATGTGTGAAGTTGAATCCCTATTTGTTGAATATTGATTAGCTTTGCGAACATGTTTAGAAGGATTTTGGGAAATAAAATACAGGCATAATACCGCCTTTTCGGGGAAAACTTAAAATAATATATGAAGATTTTAGAAGGAGGGTAATTGGTGCCTGAAGAAAAAAGGTATTCAAAGAATAAGATAGCTGAGAATGTGCATACACGGA
>DFNM01000179.1:23184-23409 GCA_002376045.1 Firmicutes bacterium UBA3567 | reverse complement strand
AGTAGATGATGTTGTTGAAGATGAACTCGCTGATGCCACACAGTATGGTGAGATTGTACCCAGCCTTTTTGGCTGGACGTCTTCAGAAGAGCAGGAGGAACGTGTAGATTATTTAAATGAAGTCTCAAAAGAAATTACTCCTAGCAAAATGAAAGATAAACACTATACACAGTGATACAATTCCTCTTTATAGAGGAATTTTTTGTGTGTTTTCCCGCTGGGCTC
>DFNM01000179.1:0-22874 GCA_002376045.1 Firmicutes bacterium UBA3567 | reverse complement strand
TGTGTGTTTTCCCGCTGGGCTCTGGTATAATAAAGCTGGGTGATGTTTTTTATGAAGACAATGCTTAAGTTTAGCTTTAGCTATTTAGCAACCTGGATGATGGTAGCTGTTGTTACTGGTTTCTTTGGGGCGGCATTTGTGTACGGGTTGCGAAAAGGTATACTGCTGTTACACACGGTCTTGTTCAGTTATGTATCACCCTATGCAGGCCCTGTAATAGGTGGGTTATTAATGGTATTTTTGTTTAGAAAAATGACTGAGGAATCCCTGGGAATGGGAACGGATGTATACATTCATTCAATTAACAAAAAATGGGGAGATTTTGATATCAGGCTACCCTTTGTAAAGCTTTTTGCAACCATATCAACCATAGGATTCAATGGAAGCGGTGGTCTGGTAGGGCCGAGCCTTTTGATAGGAAGCAGTTTTTCCAACACCATGTTAAAGACAACCAGGCTCAAAAGGTTTTTTAAAAAAGAGAATGCAAGAACCTTTAGTATTTGTGGAGCAGCAGCTGCTCTGGGAGCCCTTTTCGAGATTCCCATTAGTGGCGGAATTTTAGCTGTAGAAATTTTAAACCCGGTATCTATTTTTTATGATGATTTGTTTCCGGCTATAATGGCCAGTACTTCAGGATACATTTATATGGTAGAAATATTCGGTGTTGAACCACTGTTCAATTTGCCTGATTATGATTTTCAGATATATGACATAACGGGTATCTTACTCACCTCCATAGCGGGAGGTATTCTGGGTCTGTTTTTTGTTGTGGGTTTTCAGGGGATGCAACGATACTTCAAAAAGCGTAAATTTGTGAGATTGGAAAACTTTATTCCACTAATGGGCAGTGTGTTTACTGTTTTAACTGCCCTGGTTTTTGGAGAAGGAGTGCTGAGTAATGCCTCTATTCAAGAGCTCCTTTTACACGATAACACCCTTTTAAAAGGCATCAAACTGCTAATAGGGAAAGGCATTGCAACCATTTTTACCGTTGCATTGGGTAACAGTGGAGGTGTTATTGGGCCAGCTTTGTTTATGGGAGCTGCCCTTGGAAATATTATGTCACACTTTTTCGATATTATTCCCTGTGCTCTGGCAGCTGCGGGTATCTCAGCAGCAACAGCATCAATTTCAAACATACCTATTGCTGCTATAGTTATGATGCTTGAAATTTTTGGAGATCAATACATTACCCCTGCTGTTATCGGTGGTGTTGTCGGTTTTCTGATAGGTAGACCGAGAGTTGTTTACGACTATTTAAGGTAATAACAATAATGTGTTTGGCTTGTAATCATGTCACCTTGCATTATCTTGATAAAATATCACTATGAAGAACAAGGGGTTGTCTTATGACATAAAAACAATCAAATGCTTACAAGGTTATTTCAATGTCCATAGAAATAAAATGATCCGGCACTCAATCAGTACAGAAGAATAAAAATATATCTCAAAACTTGACTTTAGCTATCTGATTGAGTACCGGATAAGCTGCAGAAAGTTTAGATATTGGCGAATGCCAAATCAAGCACTTAAAAAAATGAGTAATGGAACAAGAGCACACATTCCTAATCTAGAAAAATAGTGACCATAAACCACAGTATCCTGTCAATAACTTGTGAAAATGTCACCCTAAAAACTAGTGCTGTATCTCATAATGGTATCTACACTTTGGTAAAATATGGAATATTTATACATCATATTTTATTAGATAAGAAATGGAACTTGGAAGAAGTCTCTTTTTTTTTATCAGTTGTTTAGCAGTTTAGGCACCCATTGAACTAGAGAAAACACTTGCTCTGAATCTTTTCATCAGCGACTGTTCTAATTATTTCCTAAAGACCATCCAAGTTGGTTGATGCAGCACTAGTAATTATCGCGAGAAAATGCCACTTTTGTGTTAGAATTTAACCGGGCATGAACAATTATAGTTATTCCGTTCGGCCAGTCAAGGGTAAAGTGAAGGGGCTTCGCCCGCCCTTGACAGGCCTCACTCTATAACTTGATATGAATTAAGCCCGGTTTAGGAGAATCATATTTAGGCATATTTCTTAAGGAAGATTTCCTCAAGCATTTTTAGGATATCTCTACCGCTATCTTCAAAAGTGACCCTCTTGACCAGGGTGTGCCCATACTTGTAGTAATGGTAGTCAGGTGGCCTGTAAGTCTTTTTTTAGCAGGCTTGGCCTTAGTTTTTTGAGCCCTATTAGGCTTTACATAGGATATTGTTTCATACACTGTGCATTTTTTGGGGCTTTTGATACCTGATTTAGTCGAAATGGTGTAGAGGTATGAATAACTTATGCTTATACCTTTATGCTTAGCAAGGAGTTCCATAAAGTGCTTGAAATTAGCGTTTTTGTAAGTATCGGATTGTTTTAATGCAATAATTTTGTTCTTAATTTCATCAGAGGTTGCATGCAGAGGTTTACGGCCTGTATTTTGTGGATCAGGAACGCCGGCCCTTCATACATCACTCCTTTTTTCAGGCGTATAATTTGGCGTTCGCTAAGGCCTAAACTCTCTGCAGCTTCCCTGGTGGTTATTTTGCCTTCTATGGTCATTGAAATGACCTTGTACCTGTTTAATTACTTTTATGTCATAAGATAACGCACCTCGTTCTTCATAGTGACATTTTATCAAGATAATTACAAGGTGACATTATCACAAGATCAATACAAAAAAATTTATCATACTACTTGAAATTCATGGGTTAGAATATTATAATAATATTTGAAAGTCAAAGATAGTCAAAGTAAAAAATGGGGGGAGTGGCTGTGTCTAAGTTATCCAATGCCATAGAAAGTTTCATCAAAAAAATGCTGCAGAATACCGAAAATCAAACTCTAGAAATAAGAAGAAATGAGCTGGCGGATTATTTCAGTTGTGCACCATCCCAGATAAACTATGTGCTGTCCACCAGGTTTTCAATTCATAAAGGTTACTATGTAGAAAGCCGGAGAGGCGGAGGCGGGTATATACGCATCACGAAAATAAGTATCGATGAAGATGATTTGCTGCATACTATTTTTAGAATAATTGGAAATTCTATTTCCCAGTCCAAATCAGAAGATATTATTGAAAGGTTGAGAGAAGAAGAGGTTATTAGTGACAGAGAAGGTGAAATCATGAAAGCCGCAGTAAACAAAAAGAATTTAAATCTTCCTGTTGCAGCACGAGATAAGATAAGAGCCAACATACTAAAGGCTATGATTGCCTGTTTGATGCGTCAGAAATCTGAGTAACAAAAAGAGGGAGGGAACAAGATGCTGTGTGAGGAATGCAGAAAAAGGCCTGCTACGGTGCACTTTACAAAAATAGTCAATGGAAAAAAGATGGAAAAACACCTGTGTAAAGAATGTGCCCAGAAATTCGGTGAATTTGGTATAAAGTTTGATGAGGATTTCTCAATAAGCAACCTGTTGGGTAAATTTTTTGAAATGAACGAGCCTTCCATAGGTTTAGAGCTCACCGATGATAAGAAGTGTTCTTTCTGTGGTATGACATATAGAGAGTTCAGCAAGCGGGGAAAATTTGGATGCAGCCAGTGTTACAGCACGTTCAACAATCGAATAGAGAATGTCTTGAAACGGATTCATGGAAGCAGTTACCACACAGGCAAGGTGCCAAAACGAGCTGGAGGCAAGTTGAGGCTTAAGAAGGAGATAATGGCCCTTAAACAGCAATTACAGAATGCCGTAAAAGAGGAAGCCTTTGAAAAAGCAGCTGAACTTAGAGACAGGATTCGCCAATTACAGCAACAGTTGGAGAGAGAATGAAGGGGGGAAGGACACATGTCAATCAAAAATAATATAAAGATAAGCAAATGGATGGAGGGAAGTGGTCCCGAATCTGATATCGTAATAAGTTCCAGGATAAGACTTGCCAGGAACCTTATGAATTTTCCTTTTACTCATATGATGACACAAAAGCAGGCTGAAAAGATTTTTGAGGAAGTGAAAGAGACCATCGAAAACAACAGCGTGCTTGCAAAGGATATAGAAATTATCAAGATAAAAGACCTTTCCCTTATAGAAAGACAGGTGCTTGTAGAAAAGCATCTGATAAGTCCTGCACTGGCTGAAAACCCAGAAGGAGCAGTGTTTCTAACTGAAGACAACTCATTGAGTATTATGGTGAATGAAGAGGATCATTTAAGAATACAGTGCCTGTATCCCGGCCTGAACCTGGAAAAAGCGTGGGATATCAATTCCAAGATTGATGATTTATTGGAAGAAAGGCTAACCTTTGCCTTTGATGAGAAGAAGGGCTATTTGACAGCATGCCCCACAAATGTAGGAACGGGTTTAAGGGTCTCAGTGATGCTGCATTTGCCTACTCTGGTTATGACACAGCACATCAACAGGATTTTTGCTACCATTGGTCAGGTTGGCCTTACTGTAAGAGGATTATACGGGGAAGGCACAGAGGCTATAGGCAACATATTCCAGATATCCAACCAGATTACCCTGGGACAAAGGGAAGAGGACATCATAAACAACCTTAAAAACGTAACACAGCAGATTATAGACAGAGAAAGATCTGCCAGGGATTACCTGATGAAAGAAAGAAGTATGCACTTAAAAGACATTATTGGAAGGGCATACGGAACATTGAAACACGCATACGTTGTTTCAACCAAAGAAGCCATGGAACTGCTCTCTAACGTTAGACTGGGAGTGGATCTCGGTCTGATTGAGGGAATTGATAGGAAACTGTTGAATGAACTGATGATTTTAATTAGACCGGCAAACATTCAAAAATTCTATGAAACCGAACTGGATGAAGAACAAAGGGATATCAAACGAGCAGAATTGCTGCGCAGGTATCTGGGTTCCATGTAATTGACTACAAAATCAAAAAGAAAGGGGATATGTGTTATGTTTGGAAAGTTTACTGAGCGAGCTCAAAAAGTTATACTTCTGGCTCAAAATGAAGCCAAAAGATTGAACCACAATCTTATCGGCACAGAGCACCTCCTTCTCGGGCTTATAAGAGAAGGGGAGGGTATAGCAGCCAAAGCTCTGGAAGCCATGGGAGCAAGCCTTGAAAAGGTTAGAGCTGAAATAGAAAAAATGCTGGGTAAAGGAGATGGCTCCAGTAAAGCCTTTATAGGATATACCCCCAGAGCAAAGAAAGTTTTGGAACTGGCCTATGATGAGGCAAGACAATTAGGACACAATTATATAGGAACAGAACACATCCTGTTGGGTCTTATAAGAGAAGGAGAAGGTGTTGCTGCCCAGGTCCTTAAAAACCTGGGAGTAGAGTTGACCAGGGCTAGAGAACAGGTTATCAAACTACTGGGTGGAGACACCCAAAATGCCCAGAGTTTAGGTAGAAAGAAATCTAACACTCCTACCCTTGATCGGTTTGGCAGGGATTTGACCCAGCTGGCAAGAGAAGGAAAACTCGACCCTGTTATTGGCAGAGAAAAAGAGATTCAGCGGGTTATCCAGGTTCTAAGCAGGAGAACAAAAAACAATCCATGTTTGATAGGAGAACCGGGTGTAGGCAAGACAGCTATTGCTGAAGGCCTGGCACAGCGGATCGAAGAAGGGGATGTTCCAGAAATACTTGCTAACAAAAGGGTTGTTGCCCTGGATCTGGCATCTGTTGTAGCAGGAACAAAGTTCCGTGGAGAATTCGAAAGCAGATTGAAGAAAATAATAGGAGAGGTTATCCGCAGTGAAAACGTCATATTGTTTATAGATGAAATGCACACCATTATTGGTGCTGGAGCAGCAGAAGGTGCTATCGATGCATCTAACATCCTGAAACCAGCCCTTGCCAGAGGAGAGCTGCAGGCTATAGGAGCAACAACCCTGGATGAATACAGAAAACACATTGAAAAAGACTCCGCTCTGGAAAGAAGATTTCAACCAGTCATGGTTGAAGAACCCAGTGTAGAGGAAACCATTGAGATCCTGAAGGGTTTGCGAGACAAGTATGAAGCACATCACAGAGTTAAAATAACAGATGAAGCCATTGAAGCAGCTGCAAAACTTTCAGATAGATATATTACAGAACGATTCCTGCCTGATAAGGCCATTGACCTGATCGATGAAGCGGCATCCAAAGTCAGGTTAAAAATGCTCACTGTCCCGCCGGAAATAAAGAATCTCGAAAAAGAGCTTGAAGAGATCAAGAAAGAGAAAGATGCAGCAGTCAAAAGCCAGGAATTTGAAAAAGCAGCCAAACTGAGGGATAAGGAAGGGGAAATACGCAAAAAGCTTGAAGAACTGAATCAAAAATGGCAGAAACAAAAGCATAACGACAAAATTGAGCTCGACAAAGACATCATCGCAAGGATTGTTTCAGACTGGACGGGAATTCCAGTCAGTAAATTGGCTCAGGAAGAAACGGAAAGGCTGTTAAACCTGGAAGAAGTGCTGCACAAGAGAGTAATCGGTCAAGATGAGGCTGTAAGAGCGGTTTCAAGAGCTATACGAAGGGCAAGGGCAGGGCTCAAAGACCCGAAAAGACCTATTGGATCCTTCATATTCCTGGGGCCAACAGGAGTTGGCAAAACAGAACTGGCTAAAGCTTTAGCGGAAGCCATGTTTGGTGATGAGGATGCCATGACCCGGATCGATATGTCAGAGTATATGGAACGCTATTCCGTTTCACGACTGGTAGGGGCACCTCCTGGATATGTGGGTTATGATGAAGGAGGCCAGCTGACAGAACGGGTTCGGAGAAGGCCTTACTCCGTTATACTCCTTGATGAAATCGAGAAAGCCCATCCTGATGTGTTTAACATCCTGTTGCAGATACTTGAAGATGGCCGGTTGACGGATGCCAAAGGCAGAACGGTGGATTTCAGAAACACTGTGCTGATCATGACTTCCAATGTTGGTGCTCATTTGATTCAGAAGCAGAAAACCCTTGGGTTTGCTCCTCAGAAGAAAGAGGAAGAAACTTACGAAGACATGAAAGAAAAGGTTCTGGAAGAGCTCAAGAGGACATTTAGACCCGAATTTTTGAACCGAATTGATGAAGTAATCGTTTTCCATTCTCTGAATGAAGAACACATCAAACAGATTGTGGATTTAATGCTTGACAATCTGAACAAGAGGTTGAAAGATTTTGGGATTCAGGTAGAAGTAACAGAAGAAGCAAAACATCTTCTTGGGGAAAAGGGTTATGACCCGATGTATGGTGCAAGACCCCTTAGAAGGGCCATACAGCGTATGATAGAGGATCAACTCTCAGAAGAAATGCTTAAAGGCAATATAGAAGTAGGAGACACGGTGCTTATTGATGTAAAAGATGGAAAACTTACTTTTGAAAGGAAAAAGGAATCAGTAAAATCATAAATGTTTTGTAGGGTGATAAGACCTTAGCAGTCCTCCTTATAAGCCATTCGGAGGGCTGCTTTTACTTTTTAAGGCTGCCCCGTTAATTCAAAACAAGCCGGTCAACTGTTAAACCGTTATAGCTTTTTTGGGGTTCTATAAAGGGTAAAGGCTGTGCTCCCTTACGAGCCCTTGATAGAACCCATTCGATTTGACGGTTTTTTGTAGCAGCATTCTTTACACTTACGAAACCACATACCACACTTTTTTATATCTACCTGTCATGATATAATTATACAGATAATATAGAACATATAGTTGGAAAAGGTGATTTGGTGTGTTATTAAACGAAATTATTACAGGTGGTAAAAAGGGGAGATAACATGGGGAGGGTAAAAACCAAATTCGTGTGCCAGGAATGCGGGCATGAGACTCCCAGATGGATGGGTAAGTGCCCTGGTTGTGGCCAATGGAACACTATGGTGGAAGAGGTTGAAGAAAAGGAGTCTGTAGGGTGGGCTGTAGGCCGAAAGGCTGAAAGTCTGGTAAAGCTTGATGATATAATAATAACCGGAGAACAAAGGTATTCGACGGGTTTTGCCGAACTGGACCGTGTGCTGGGTGGAGGTGTTGTGCCTGGATCCCTTATTCTTTTGGGAGGAGACCCGGGAATAGGAAAATCAACCCTTCTGCTGCAGGTGGCGAATTATGTGTCACACAAAACGGGTAAGGTGCTGTATGTTACTGGGGAGGAATCTATAAAACAAATAAAAATGAGGTCGACCAGGCTGAGGATTGCTTCAGATAACCTTTACATAGCTGCAGAAACCAATATGGAGATGGTTGAAGAATACATCAAGAAAGCAAACCCCGTTCTGGTGATAGTAGATTCTATACAGACTGTTTTCTCGTCCCGTCTGTCCTCAGCTCCGGGAAGTGTAAGCCAGGTTAGAGAGTCAACAGGTTATCTGTTAAAGATTTCAAAAAGGAAGGGCTGTTCAATATTCATTGTGGGTCATGTGACAAAACAGGGATTTGTTGCTGGACCGAGGATGCTTGAACACATGGTGGATTGTGTGCTTTACCTTGAGGGGGAAAAGCACTACACATACAGGGTGCTTAGAGCGGTGAAAAACAGGTACGGTTCAACCAATGAGATAGGCATATTTGAGATGAAAGCAAATGGCCTTCAGGAGATTGAGAATCCTTCGGAGATCCTGCTGTCGGGAAAACCCCAGAATGTGCCGGGTTCGGTAGTTATAAGCAGCATAGAAGGGACAAGACCCATTCTGGTAGAGGTGCAGGCACTATTAAGCCCTACCATGTTCGGAACACCCAGGAGAATGGCTACAGGTATAGACTATAACAGGGTGGTTCTTTTAATGGCTGTAATGGAAAAACGTTTGGGTCTGGGTTTAGTGGGTATGGATGCGTACGTGAATGTGACAGGAGGCATCAGGATAGATGAACCTGCGGTAGATTTAGGAGTAGCGTGTGCCATTGCGTCCAGTTTCAAGGATGTCCCTGTAGACGGGAAAACCGTCGTTTTTGGGGAAGTAGGCTTAAGCGGAGAAATAAGGGCTGTAAACAATGGTGAAAAAAGGATAAAAGAAGCTCTTAAAATGGGGTTTGAGCGCTGTGTAGTTCCTGCTGATAACTGTAAAAATTTAAATGATACGAAGGGGATAGAATTGATTGGTGTAAACAATCTTGCCCAGGCCCTTGAAATTTTGTTGTAAAAACTGTATTATGACATATTGTATATTCCCAGAGTTGAAAGTTTTTCGTGTTCTTTTAATATCACGTCGTACAGCGTTATATCAAGCAGATCGCAAAAAGCTGCCAGGTAAAAAAGGTTTGAACCCAGTTCCCGTTCAAGAATTTCCCGGCAGTCAGGGCACAATTTGCCTGATTTATGGTTTTTCATATATTTCCTGAGTTCTTGAAACTTAACATCACCGGGGACCTGCTGTTTTTTGGCATCTATTTTAATACAGCCACATTCAGTAACTGATTTTGCTAAGGCTCTGTTAATTCGACTGTTTGTTTCCTGGAGCTTTGTCATTACATCCAAAATGCTGCGGTGTCTTATCAGGTATTTCGATACGGAGTTTTGAAATTCATCTACCATTAAATCTTTTATCAAAGAAATCACTCCCACTGTGTTTTTTCGCCCTTGTAATTATTATACGGCTTTAAAAAGGTCTTTGTCAATTGCTTGTAACCAAAATAAGGAATTGACTCGGGAGATGGGAACACATGAAAGTACGCAAAAAATGGCTTGATATGAAGGATGGGTATATCTTGCCCTGAGTTCATACCAAGCCTTTGTTTGTAAGATGCTGTTACTGGGTTTTATTTTTGTTTAATAAAACCTTTCCCGGGAGTTTGCCCGTGTGTTCTCCTTTAGAAATAACAATGCTGCCGTTGACGATAACATATTCAATGCCTTCAGGGTATTTATGGGGTTCATCAAAGGTTGCTAGGTCAACGACTCTGTCTTTATCGAATATTGTGATGTCCGCATAATACCCTTCCTTTAAAAGCCCTCTATTCCTTAACCTGATTTTTTTGGCGGGAAGGAATGTCATTTTGTGTATGGCTTCTTCCAGGGAAATGAGCTTCTTTTCCCTTACATAGTGCCCCAGAATTCTTGGATATGTGCCGTAATATCTGGGATGTATTTTACCTTTTGATAGTTTGCCATAGGGTGCAACGGCTCTTCCATCGGTAGCGAATATTGCCCGGGGATGTTTCATTAAGGTGATTATATCCTCTTCCCGCATTCCGAAGAATACCATCTTGACAGCGCCATTTTCTTCGATCAATAACCGTATTACCGCATCATACGGTGAACAGCCCATGTTTTGAGCGATCTGATTGATGTTTTTACCTTCGTATTTTTTGTTTTTCCTGGATTTTACGGAAGCTACCCTGACATTATTCCAGCTGCAGTCTTCCATGGGATTTTCCCAGGACGAAAAGTTGTAAGTCATGTTGTAGATAATGTTTTCTTTGTACTTCCTTTGTTTTAATTTTTTAATCATTTCCTTAAGACCATCTTCTTTGAACCACGGTGGTATCAGATCGATTAAACCACTGCCGTATGCTGTGTACGGATAAACATCAAAATCAATACAAAGTCCCCTTTGGTTGGCCTGGTCAATCATGTTTAGTGCATCAGCGATTTTTGCCCAGTTTTTTGGGTTTACAGCTTTTAGATGAGATATTTCTGCAGATACCCCGGTGTTTTCTGCTATTTTTATGACTTCTGAGATACATTCCAGGAGATACTTGCCTTCGCTTTTCATGTGGGTAGCGTATATTCCCCCGTAATCAGCTACAACTTTGCACATTTCAGTCAATTCTTCTGTGGTGGCAAACACACCGGGTTCATATGCAAGACCCGTAGACATTCCGAATAATCCCTGCTGCATCTCCTCTTCCAGTATTTTCAACATTTGGTGCAATTCCGAAGGGGTGGGTTTGCGCTTTTCGAAACCCATTACAGCTATTCTAACCGTACCATGCCCCACAAGGGAAGCGATGTTGAACGAAGATCCATTTTTTTCTATTTGTGAAACGAAGTCCCCCTGCGTCTTCCAGTTCCACCTGCTCTTTTCCCGGTTGTTTAGGTGAACGGTATTGACCAGAAACTGCATAAAAGCGTCGAAGTGATCTTTTCTAACGGGGGCAGGAGTGAAACCGCAATTGCCTACCACTTCTGTGGTGATTCCCTGTCTTATTTTGCTTTCTCCTTTTGGGTTGATTAAAAGAGTGAAATCTGAGTGTGAATGGATGTCAATGAAACCAGGACACACAATGTATCCGCTGGCATCAATGGTTACTTTGCTGTCACCCTTTAGTTTAGGGGAAATAGCCTGAATTTTGTCATGTTTTATCCCTATGTCAGCTTTGAATGCCTGTTTACCCGAACCATCTACAATTTTACCATTTTTTATTAGCAAATCGTACATGACCATCCCCTATTCTTTCAGTCTGGGATCCAGCACATCCCTTAATGCATCGCCAAACAGATTAAACCCCAGTACTACGATCATGATCATCAATCCTGGAAAAAAGGAAATCCATGGTGCCTGACCGATTAAGGCTTTACCATTGCTGAGGATGGATCCCCAGCTGGGTTTCGGCGGCTGAGCACCCAGTCCCAAAAAGCTCAAGGAAGCTTCGACTACGATTGCTTTCGGGAATTCAAGAGTGGCCATAACTATGATGGGAGCCAGGGAATTAGGGAGAATATGTTTGAATATTATTCTCAAATCACTCATTCCTAAAAGGCGTGCAGCTTCGACGAATTCCTGTTCTCGAAGGGATAAAAACTGTCCCCTTACAAGTCTGCAGTATCCAGACCAGCTAACAAGGGCGATAGCGATCATAACATTTCTTAAGCTCGGTCCCAATGCTGCTATGAAGGCTATTGCAAGGAGAGTAGTGGGAAATGACCAGGCTATGTCGGTAATGGCTGTTATAATATAATCAATAATACCTTTGTAATACCCTGCCAGTGCCCCCAGCACGGTGCCGATAACCAGAGACAGCCCTACTGCTACAAAACCGACCTGTAAAGAGATCCGGGCTCCATACACGATTCTGCTGAATATATCCCTTCCAAATTCATCGGTTCCAAAAATGTGTTCCCTGCAGGGAGGTCTCAGCATGTTGGGTAAGTTCATTTTATCATATTCAAATGGTGCAATATAAGGTGCAAAAATTGCACTGATGACCAGCAAAAGCACGATGGCTGCACCGAATATGGCTCCTTTGTTTTTGAACAGCCTCCTTAAAAAATCCTTAAAACTATTTTTTGTTTTTGCTTCAACGCTGGATATTTTTGCTTGTTTGCTGATCTGTTCTCCAAATTCAGCTTTCTTTTCTAAAGATGCCATTCCCAATCACCTTTCTAAAAAAGTTAATTGTATCTAATTCTGGGATCTACAACTGCATACAGGATATCTGCCAGAATATTAGCCAAAATAATAGAAGAAGTTAAAACGATCATCGATCCCTGAACAACAGGATAATCCCTCGATAAGATGGATTCTACTATTAAACGCCCCAGCCCCGGTATACTGAAAACTATTTCAAGCATAACAGAGCCTCCGATAATCCAGCCCAGCCTTAATCCCATCAATGTTATGATGGGTATCATTGCATTTTTTAAAGCATGCTGATATATTACCACTTTCTCTGCCAGGCCTTTGCTCCGGGCCGTTCTTATATAATCCTGCCTTAACACCTCCAGCATGCTGGATCTTACCATTCTTGCAGTGATGGCAGCATTGGTCAAACCCAGGGCGAAAGCGGGTAGTACGAGGTGTTTTAAACTGCCGTAGCCGGAGATAGGGAACAATCTCATCTTATAAGCAAAAAAATACATCAGCAACAATCCGAACCAGAAAGTGGGAAGGGATATACCCAGCATGGCCCCAGTCATACAGGAATAATCAATAATCGTATTCCTGTTAACAGCTGCCAGAATTCCTGTGGGAATTGCTATAACAAAGGTTATTAAAAACCCGGCAAAACCTATCTGTAATGTGACCGGCAGCCTTTCTAATATGAGTTCAATAACGGGTCTCTCCTGTAATATGGAAACCCCCAAATCCCCTTTAATTACGCTTTTCATGAATTTGAGGTACTGTATAATCAGAGGTTGATCAAGCCCCAATCTTCGCCGTATGTTTTCGTAAACTTCAGGAGTGACGTTGGGTCCGACGATTAAATCCACCGGATCACCTGGAGCAAGGTGAAGTATCAAAAAAACTATTACGGTCATACCAATAACCACTGGAATCATTAATATCAATCTTCTGATAAGGTATTTCAGCAACTTGTATACACTCCTCTGCCATTAAATGATTTTTTGTGTATATAACTTTTCCTGGGTAGAAACCCAGGAAAAGTTATATTTTTTGGTTTATTCCACCATCATGTCGAAACCATCGTTGTACTGCAGCATCCATGGATGGTATTTAAAGTTCTTGACTTCCTTTCTCACAGCTATTATCTGCTCAGGAATGTATATGGGGCACCATACGGCCTGCTCGATTAAATACTTCTGCACTTCTTTGTAGGCCTCTGCCCTTTCCTCCCATGTGGGCATGGATGCAGCCTTTTTGATCAATTCATCGGTCTTGGGATCGTTCCAACGGGAATGGTTTGGATAAGGCATTTGACTTGACAACAGGAACCAGTCCAGTATATCGGCATTAGGCCAGCTGTATTGCCTGATGAACAGCTCCTGCTTGCCTTCTTTTAGCATCGCTTTGTAACTTGCAGAATCATAGAGCTGGATCTCGGTTTCGATTCCAACTTCCTTAAGCTGACTCTGCAGCACTTCAGCAAGTTTCTGGCTCCTTGAAGAATTGTCAGCAGATAAGGTGAGTTTTAAACCATCCGGGTATCCTGCTTCAGCCAGAAGCTGTTTGGCTTTTTCCGGGTTGTAGTTGTAGGCAAGGTCTTTACTTTCTTCTAGATATTCGTCTTTAAGAGCTGGTGGTAGATATCCGTATGCAACTTCTCCGACACCTCTGAAAACGTAGTTGATTATTTCTTCCCTGTTTACTGCATGGTTAATAGCACGGCGCACCCTTACATCAGTGAAGGGTTTTTTATCAGTGGCGTATGCCAGGTATCCCAGCTTGGTAGCGGGTCCCCGATAAACCTGAATATCAGGATTTTTCTCCAGCCTTTCAAGATGGGCTACAGGCACATTCCTGAGTATGTGTATACCTCCAGTTTCTAATTCCATTATCCTGGTGTTTTCATCAGGTATTGTTCTGAGAACTATTTTATCAATAAGGGCTGGTCCTCTGTTTGACATCCATTCAGGGCCCCAGTTGTATTCTTCGTTTTTCTCAAGAACTATTCTATCACCTTTTACCCACTCTTTGAATTTGAATGGGCCTGTGCCTATAACGATTTTTTTGCCATAATCATCACCGTATTTCTCGTATGCATTTGCAGGATGGATTCCAGAGGCGGTATTGGATAGGTTGAACAGAAGATTTGGGAATGGATAGTTGAGTTTCATAACAATTGTGTGGTCATCCTTAACAATGACTTCCTTAATAGCCTTGAGGTCATTTCTGTAGGGAGAACCGGTGTTAGGGTCTTTGATGGTATCGATGGTCCATTTTACATCCTTTGCTGTAAAGGGGCTACCATCGTGAAACTTTACCCCTTCTCTTAGATGAAAAGTCCATGTCAAACCATCTTCAGATACATCCCAGCTCTTAGCAAGCCCCGGTTTATACTTGAAATCGTAATCTCTGCTTACAAGCCTGTCATGTATGTATATCAGAGCATCGGAGTACCACGCCGTTTTTATGGTATCCAGGATCTCAGCATCCCTGTCATATCCAATGACCAAAACCTTTTCCTTTTTCTCCTGCTTTTCTTCCCCCTGGGAAGACTGGCTGGTTTCAGGTGCCTTGGAACATCCTCCCAGCACTGCCACAGAAACAAAGCTTAGAATCATGAGCACAGCCAGTATTTTAACAAACCTTTTTTCCAACATTCTGTTTTCCCCCCTTAAGTAATTTAGTTGACTTTTAATACCAGACAACATTTTAATACAGATGACATACTACAAAATACTACAAAGTGATCACCTCCTAGATGTTTTTGTTGTGGTTCGGCTTCTCTACAAAGCTTTTTGACAAAACTGCATCTAGTGTGGAACCTGCACCCTTTGGGAGGATTAATGGGGCTCGGAACCTCTCCCTCTAACAGGTGTTTTTGCTTCTTTTTATTCGGGTCAAGGGCAGGAATAGCGGACAGAAGGGCCTGAGTATACGGATGGGCCGGCTTGTTAAACAGTTCATCAGCGGGAGCAAGCTCTACTATTTTACCGAGATACATAACGGCAATTCGGTCACTTATGTGTTTGACTACCCGCAGGTCGTGAGATATAAACAGATAGGTGAGCTGGTTTCTGAGATCTGATGGTCTATAGTATAATAGTATATATGGGATTTAGAGAAATCATGGGTTTTTGAAAAATCATGGAAACCTGGTTGCCTCTGATTTTATGTATCTCCTCTTGAGTTTTGGATAAAAGATCCTCCCCTTTAAAATATATTGCGCCTTCAACTATTTTTGCAGGAGGGGTGGGTAGCAGCTGCATGATAAATATGCCGTTACACTTTTACCCGAACCAGATTCTCCTACTATTCCAAGGGTTTCTCCCTTTAAGATGGAAAAACTTACCCTGTCTACTGCTGGTATTACACCATCATCAGTGTAAAAATGGGTTGTTAAGTCCTTGACCTCTAAAATTGTGTCCTTCAATTTTATTACTTTACTACCTCCAACGATATGGTTTTCGAGTTAATAAGCGAAAATACAATTAGGCGAGATGGTTCGCAACTTTATTAATAGATGAACAGGACGCTCTTTGTTTGGCAGTTGGGGGCCCTGTTTGGGAGTTGAAAACGGGTATTGAATCAATGCCGTTGTTGGCGCTTTTATTTATGTGCAAAAAGGATGCCAATAACAAAAGTCTTTTAAATGTTTTGTATAATTAAAAAATTTGCAGTGCTCTTAAGGGGTTCAACGATAAACTCCGACACAATTGTATAAAAAATTTACACCATCATAGAGTGTTTAGTATGCAATAATGTAAAAAAAATAGACACAAAAAATTTCATGCTGTGAAAAAAGCCATTGTTCCGAAATGTTCAAAACAGAAAACGGAGAAGAGGAAACGATGGCTAATAGTTGAATTGATGGTCGGATTTTGCCGTATGCCCTTTATTTGAAATAGAAGCCTGTATGGTTTGATTTATTTTTTTATGTTAAGGCTTTTTATTTTGTTGTAGAGGGTTTGCCTGTTTATATTTAAAATCTTAGCGGCTTTGGACTTGTTCCAGTTCACCTTCTTAAGAGTGTTGTATATATATTGCTTTTCTATTTCCGCAAGGCTCATTCCGTCTTTTATTTCGTTAGAGTTCTTCCTTTTTGTATTTACAAAATGAGCCTGCAGGTGCTGAGGACCCAATATTTTATCATCCGGGCTGGCGACAGCAACAGCGCTTTCTATTATGTTTTTTAATTCCCTTGCGTTACCGCGCCATTCATATTCCATAAAGATGTCCAGCACTTCCATTGAAATCAGGTCGATGCTTTTGTCATATTCCCTGTTAAACATCTTAAGAAAATATTCTGCAAGTATTGGGATGTCCTCTTTTCGTTCCCTGAGGGGAGGTATTTCGATGGGGATTACGTTTATCCTGTAGTACAAATCTTCTCTAAACCTGCCCTGTTTGATGGCTTCTTTAAGATCTACATTGGTAGCTGCTACAACTCTGATATCCACTTTTATTGGTTTGAGGCCTCCAACCCTTTCGTATTCCTTTTCCTGCAGCACTCTGAGGAGTTTGCTCTGGGTTTCCAGGTTCATCTCACCGATTTCATCGAGGAAAAGGGTGCCTCCATTGGCCAACTCGAACTTCCCTTTCTTCTGCTTCAAAGCACCGGTGAAAGCACCTTTCTCATAACCAAAAAGTTCGCTTTCCAGGAGGGTTTGGGGAAGGGCTGCACAATTAATGGCTACGAAGGGTTTGTTTCTTCGCTGACTGCATTGATGAATAGCTCTGGCAAACAGCTCTTTTCCCGTACCGCTTTCACCCATAAGAAGCACTGATGCTTTGCTGTCAGCTATCTTGCAAATCAGGTTCTTGATTTCCTTTATCTTTTTGCTTTCGCCAACAATTCCATGGAAGGGGGAATGATTTTTCAATTTTTTCTTTAAGATGTTATTCTTTTCAATCATTTTTTGCTTTTCAAGGGCTTCCTTTATTACCGATAACAGTTCTTCAGTTGTAAAGTTTTTTTCCAGATAATTGTAGGCTCCCAGTTTTATGGCTTCCACTGCATCCTTTATATCGGCGTAGGCTGTAATAAAAATTACCGCCGTTTTGATGTCGCTTTTGCTGATTTCTCTCATCAATTCAAGCCCATTCATTTCGGGCATTCTGTTGTCTGTCAATGTTACATCAAAGTATTCATCTTCCAGTAAGTTAAGGGCTTCCACTCCGTTGCTAGCAGTCTGCACTTCATAACCTTCATTTTCCAACACGATTTTTAATGTTTCTTTTATCTTTTTTTCATCATCTACCAGAAGAATTTTGGGTTTGGCCATAGTTTACACTCCTAAAATAAGAGCAAAAACTTCTTAATTTTTCATATCGAACAACTATTAGCAAAAAAATCAGTTTTTCATCAACTTTTTATTATAATTTCTTTTGTTAAACAGGTCAAACCTTGAATTCTTATGAAAATTCCCATAGTATATTGTTTTTCCGATAAAACCGCCGTATTGTAGGGTACAGTATGAATTAAGTGGTTATTCGGCAGTGTTGGAATTAAAATTTTAACCCTGCAGAGTAAATCTGCAGGGTTAAATGCTTTCTGCTTGGCTATTGGATGGGGACCTTTATGTTATAGAGAGGAGGATATTGTTGAGAACCGAAAGTGTCGCTTTCACCAGGGCTTCCGCTTGGATGCCTGCGAGCGATTGTAAATTTTATGGCATTAGCAGGGTCGAATTCAACAAGGTCAGTTATTCGGCTTTCATCAATTCCAAAAAGTTTGGCGATTTGTTGTTTGTTTATCACCTGGCTTTTCTTAACCAGTTCATAGTGTTCTTTATCCTGAAAGATAATGTCGAAGGTAATCCTGTCAGGACCTGCGTTTTTGCTCCTTATGGTTTTGGCCAGCTCAACTAATCTCATCTCTTTTCTTCTGGTTCTCATATTATTCATGGATAAAACCCCCTTTAAAGGCTAGTAAAATATCAAAATATTGAATAAGATTACAAAATCAAACTTCAAGGTAATTGATTTTAAAGGGTTCGGTTGGCGTATCTACAGGCATGATGTGATGTATTGTCCACATATACGCAGGTGAACCCTTCAACACTTCATCTATCAGGTATGCACATGTTCCGGCAGTTCCTTTTACTTCGGGTAACCTGGCATAAAATATCTGCCTTGTGGCGGTCATTGTTATCATTTCTGCCATCTCTGCCGTGGGAGCAACTCCTTCAACTACTATTCCTACTTCATGAGGGGTGATGTATTTTAGTGGTTCAAGTTCTTCCATTACCCCGTTCCTGCCGAAAACATGGAAGTGAAGCTGGTAACCGGTATCACCAAATTCTGCTTTTACTTCGTTTCTTGCCCATTCTAGCACTTTATCCAGGTTTTCCAGAGTATACGGGTCCCTTATTCCTGCAATTCCGAAGTACCTCTCACCTACCTTTCCTGCCCCTTCAAGCTTGACATAGTATTTTTCAGCGGGTTCAAACACAGGTCCCGTTATTCTTGTGGTTTTGTAATCATACTGTTCGTATTTGCAGTGTGTCATGTTGAGGCGCCCGCCTACAAAGTACTCATAGAAAGGATTAGCCCTTTCATACATGGCATGACTTGAAACAGAGGCAACTGTGCATCGGGCGTCCGGATGCAGTGCCCTGACTTTTATATCCTCATGAGTAATTATACCCAGCACACTTTCCTTTCCCATATAGGGTTCCGCGCAGAAGGAAGCGCATTCAAGAACTTTGCCCAGGTAGTAAGCCAGTCCTTTAGGGAAACCTTCTTTTATGGCCGGTGCTGCAAAAATAGCCACATCACTGGAACGGCCGCAGATTATGACATCAGCTCCTGCCTCAAGGGCTTGTATTATGGGATGGACTCCCATAACGGCTACTATGTTGTCTGTTTTTTTTACATCCTCTTCAGTTAGAGGTGGTCTTCCATCCAATCCCGGAATTTCAATTCCGTTTTTTAGTTTTTCTAGAATGACATCCTTGCTCTGTTGAGAATAAATGCATGCCAGTTTGAATCTGGGGAGATTGTGTTTTCTGGCAAGTTTTTTTATGATGTTTACATATAGATCCACGCCTCTATTGGTGCCAGTATCACATGCCGAACCTATGATCATCGGTATATTGAGCTGGCGGGTGGCAAGGAGAATGTGTTCAAGGTCGTGTTCCTGCCATTTGACGGGGCTGGCCTGAGTATCGCTCCCCAGAGGTTTTGGTCCGATGTCATCACTCCCCGAGTCAGCACAGATGTAATCAGGGTTTTCTTTTAACCCTATCCTGAAGCTTTCCAGTTTCATGGGTGCAAATCCCAAATGACCTGTCGGGGATATTATCTTTAGCCGGGATTTCATTCAGCTTTTTCTCTCCTTTCAGGTTCTGACATAGATATGACTTCTATCAATTAAGTAAGCAATGATCATGCCAAAAATCGATTAAGATTAAGTACAGGTAAAATTCAAATCTAAGAACTTAACGTGTCTAATTTTTCACCACTTTTTGTGTTTGAAACATTATATCAATGTAAAATTTCTATACATAACAACTTATATAACAGTTTATACCTGATGATGGTTTCCGATTTTTTTGATGCTTTTTCCGCCCCTATCATTCAATATTTTTCCTTGTTCTACTACAATTTTACCGTTTAATAAAACATACTCAATTCCAGAAGGTGGTAAAACCGGGTTGTCGTATGTTGCGTTATCCTTTAACTCTTTTGGGTTAAGCACAACGATATCCGCATCGGCTCCCTCGGTGAGTTTCCCTTTCATGGTAAGGCCCAGCCTCTGGGCTGGAAGCCTTGTCATTTTCTCAATCATGCAGATTAAGGCTTCGTCCCTTTTTCCAGAGGCATACCGCTGCAGGGCACGGGGAAATGTACCTGCTGTTCGGGGATGACCACAACCATTGTTTATGTTTCCATCACTTGCTACCATTACAAGGGGGTGGAGCATAACCTCATCGACTTCTTTTTCGTCCATAACAAACATGATAAAGCGTGTATCCGGATGCTTGGCCCTTATGTGAAGAAAGAGCTCTCTGTTACACCTTTTCCCGGCATATTCCCCTTCCGCTACCATTATATCCTGGTAATCTGCGTCCCACCTTTCAAAACAACCCTCATCAAATACTGCTGAACCCGCTGAAGTGCTGGCGGCATTGTAGGGATAAGCGTCTGCCATGACATCTGTTCCTTCCTGGCGGGCTGTTTCCAGCATCTTTAAGGCTTCTGAAGCATATCCAAAACACACTCCACTGTTAAGGTGTGATACCTGCATGGGAATGCCTGTTTCCTTTGAAATGTCCACAAGTTCCCTTATTGCTTCAAGTGACCTGTTTCCATCATACCTGAAATGAGCGCTTATGAGCCTGCCGGGGTAGTCTCTCAGCACACTGCAGACCTGGATTACTTCCTCAAAACTTGCTCCTGGAGAATACTCCAAACCAAGAGATATTCCGATTCCTCCAGCTTCAATGGCTTCCCTTGCCAGTTGCTGCATAACTTTGATTTCGGTTTTTGATGCACATGCATAAACATCTTTGATGCCTGCTGCTTCCCTTAACGCTCTGTGCCCCACAAAACCCATGTAATTATTGGGAGCACCGTATGTGTCGATAAAATCAAAGTATTTTTTGATGTTTACACTTCCGCTCCCACAGTTTCCGCCTATAGAGGTGGTTACTCCCATCAGCAAAAGGTGTCTGGAGGTTTCAAAGGGGTCGGTATTTCCGGTGTGGAAATTGTAATCACAGTGGTTGTGTATATCAATAAAACCCGGAGAAATCACATGACCCCTGGCATCCACTACTTCCTTTCCTGTAATTTCAGCCGAAGTGATTGTATAGATTTTTCCCTTCTTGATTCCAATGTTTTTTGCTTCCAATCTGTTTTTTTCAAAATTTACCAGCCTGCCGTTTAAAATCACAAGGTCCATTGAACACTCTCCTTTTTTAAAGTTTTTTATTCATTTAAAATACCTTTTCAATTTTACTGTTACGGTCGTTCCCTTGCCCTCTATGCTTTGAAGATAAATTTTGCCGTTGTTTTTTGTAACTATGTTGTGCACAATGAAGAGCCCCAGACCAGTTCCATTGGATTTTGTTGTGTAAAAGGGATCAAACACGTTTTTTAAGTTTTCCTTTTTAATGCCGCAGCCTGTATCTTTTACTTTTAAAACCAGGTATCCATTTTCAATAAAGGTTGCGATAGCAAGCGTTCCTCCATCAGACATGGCATCAATGGCATTTAAAAGCAGGTTTATTAATACCTGTCTGAATTCCTGAACAGAAGCAAACAGCGTGGTTTTTTCCATACACAGGTCGAGTTCGAGCTTTATATCTTTGGATTCCAGTTGCAGTTTTATAAAATCGGATATTTCTAGAATCAGCTGGTTCAGTTCAAAAATTTCTTTTGAATTACTGGGTTTTGCCAAAGAGACAAAATCATCCAAAAACTTGTTCAACCTGTCGCTTTCTTCCCATATGATTTTAATTAACCCATAGTATTCATGGTCTGGATCAGTTTTTTTCAAAAGGTAGCTGGCAGCAGTTCGTATGGGAAGAAGAGGGTTTCTGATTTCATGGGCCACCCCTGCGGTTAATCTTCCCAGGCTTGCTAGCTTCTCCGTCCTGGAAATTTCTTCCTGAAGCTTTTTGTATTCACTGACGTCTCTAAATATTGCTGTTACGCCTAGAAAGTTGTTTTCCGAGTCTCTCACCACCGTTGTGCTGATTACAATGGATTTTTCGTTTTTTGAAGCATCATAAAAGGTGGCTTCAACCTCATGGATGGGTTGTTTTGTTTTAAAGGTTTTCAAAATGCATTCAAAATATGGGGTGCCTTTTAAGCAATTCAGTTTTTTTCCAATAACCTGCTTGGTTGAAAAACCCGTGATTTTTTCCGCTGCATTGTTGAAAAGGGTTATTTTTTTGCGGTTGTCTACTAATATGACACCGGTGTTGATACTGTGAAGTATCAGCTTGTAAATTTTCGTCCTGTCCTGCAACAACTTGTTGATTTTGATTATTGCTGCAACCTGAGATGCGATAATAGACATCATCTGCACATCTTTTTCTCTGTAAACATGGGGTTTGTTGTGGGAAACACTCAGAATTCCCAGGACTTTGTTTTCATAAATCAATGGTACAGCCATAAAAGATTTTATGAGAGGGTCCTCTTTGTAGTAGCGCCTCACTCTAAAATCCTTGGCTTTTGTGGCATCCTTCAGCACTATTGCCTTTTTTTCCTTTGCAACCCATCCCACTACTCCCTCACCTATTTTAAACTTTGTTCTGCTTTTCAGCTTTTCCGTTGAAGTCCCCTGAGCTGCCACAACAGTCAGTTCTTCCTTTTTTTCGTCATACATGTAAATTACCATCATTGTGTAGTTCAAAAGCTGTTTTGAAAACTCAAAAATGCGATTAAAGCTTTCTTTAAGGTCCTTTGACCTGCTTACTTTTTTTAAAGTATCAGATAATTGATTTAGGGTTACAATGTACTGGTCATACTGATCATTTTTCATGATTTCACCCCATTCAAAGGATTTGATAATATACGTGATGCTTGTATTTTAAAGCAGAGGTTTAATTTATAAAATTGGTTCTTCTCCATTTTAGTTGAGTTAAATGCCATGCAAACTTAATCCGGTCAATAGTTAAATCATTATGGCTTTCTCCCGGGTTCTGTCAAGGGTAAAGGCTGCGCCCCCAGCACTCAATCAACTTTT
>DFNM01000247.1 GCA_002376045.1 Firmicutes bacterium UBA3567 | reverse complement strand
GCATGACATTTAACTCAACTAAAATGAAGAAGAACCCATTTTTGTTATTTGCCAAAAGGATTATGAAGGGTTTTGAAGAATAATATTTATGAATAATGGGTAGTTTAACAACAGGAATTTTTTGGGAGGGAAGTTAATGGAACAGGATTCAAGAGATATTGCTTTATTTGCAGCGCAAGTCCTTGATAACAAGAAGGGAAAGGATATTACAGTATTGGGAATACACAGAGTTTCTTTGATAGCAGATTATTTCGTTATAGCATCAGGTACATCTTCAATCCAGGTAAAAGCCCTGGCAGATGAAGTGTCAAAAAAAATGGAGGAAATAGGTAAGCCTTTGCACCATATTGAGGGATACGATGAGGCCAAATGGGTGCTTTTAGATTATGGAGATATAGTTATCCATATATTCCATCAAGATACCAGACAGTTTTATGACCTGGAAAGGTTATGGAGCGATGCAGAAAAATTAAAACTTGACAATTAAAATAAATTTTCTTATAATATGAAAGTGTCATAAATAATACAGGATACGTATGGTAAGGAGTAGTAGACAGGCAAAGGCCTTTTTAGAGAGCCGGGGCTGGTGGGATCCGGTAGGCTGAATCTGTCGAACTCGCCTTATTGCTTGGTTTATCGGTTGACTACCGTTAAAGAGTTGCTAGAGTGGGTAAAAAAGGTGGGGATGTAGCTCAGTTGGGAGAGCGCTTGAATGGCATTCAAGAGGTCGTGGGTTCGAGTCCCATCATCTCCACCATTATTCTACCAATTAGGGTGGTACCACGGGTGTGCATAACCTCCCGTCCCTAAAGGACGGGGGGTTTTTCTATATCTGTTGTTATGAGGAGGAAGGTGAGTATGAATTACGATTTCAAAACCATCGAAACAAAATGGCAGAGCTACTGGGAAGGTCGAAAGCTCTATAAGACCGAAAAAGATTTTGCAAAACAAAAATATTATATACTTGAGATGTTTCCATATCCTTCAGGAAAACTCCACATGGGACATGTGAGAAACTATTCCATAGGGGATGTAGTGGCAAGGTTCAAGAGGATGAAAGGTTATAATGTGCTTCACCCTATGGGATGGGATGCTTTTGGGCTTCCTGCCGAGAATGCTGCAATTAAACACAACATACCTCCTGCAAAATGGACCATGGATAACATCAAGAACATGAAAAAACAGCTTAAACAGCTCGGAATAAGTTATGATTGGGACAGGGAATTTGCCACATGCAATCCTGATTACTATAAATGGACCCAGTGGCTGTTCTTGCAGCTGTATAAAAATGGGCTTGCTTACAAGAAAAAAGCTCCTGTTAACTGGTGTCCTTCATGTGCAACAGTTTTAGCCAATGAACAGGTTATCAATGGTGCCTGTGAAAGATGCGATACTTCCGTGGAAAAGAAGGAATTGAGTCAATGGTTCTTCAAAATAACTGATTATGCTGAACGGTTGTTGAATGATCTCGAAAAACTGCCCGGCTGGCCGGAAAAAGTCAAGATTATGCAGAAGAACTGGATAGGCAGGAGTGAAGGGGCTGAGATTGTATTTAAAGCAGAAAAAACAGGGGATGATATTCGTGTTTTTACAACAAGGCAGGATACGGTTTTTGGCGTAACCTTTATGGTGCTGGCCCCGGAACATCCCCTGGTAATGAAGCTGGTGAAAGCTACGGACAGAGAAAAAGAAATTAAAGATTTTGTTGAAGAGATGAAAAACAAAAGTGAACTGGACCGGACTTCAGAAGATGTGGAGAAGATAGGAAAATTTACAGGCCAGTATGCCATAAATCCTTTGAATGGGGATAGGATTCCTATCCTGGTAGGAAATTATGTTTTGATGGAATACGGCACAGGAGCTGTTATGGGTGTTCCTGCTCATGACCAAAGGGATTTTGAATTTGCTAAAAAATACAATTTGCCCATTAAGATTGTGATCCAACCTGTTGATAGAAATAAATGGTATACCCTTGAAGATATGGAGGAAGCATACACAGAAAAGGGTATTCTGGTTAATTCAGGTATTTTTAACGGCCTCACCAGTGAAGAAGCTCTTGATAAAATTGCCGAACATCTTGAAAAGAACGGAATAGGTAGGAAAACTGTTACATACCGGTTGCGAGATTGGCTGATATCCAGGCAGCGCTACTGGGGCTGCCCTATACCCATTATTTACTGCAATGAATGCGGGGCGGTAGCTGTGCCGGAAGAAGATTTACCGGTAATTTTGCCCTTTGATGTTGAGTTTAATCCCAGGGGTGTTTCGCCTCTGCTTGAAAGCGAAGAGTTTAGAAAGACTACATGTCCCAAATGTGGTAGAGAGGCTACAAGGGAAACGGATACAATGGATACTTTCATCTGTTCTTCATGGTATTTTTTAAGGTTTACCAGTCCCTTTACCACAGAAGAGCCATTTAAAAAAGAGGATGTGGATTACTGGATGAATGTTGACCAGTACATTGGTGGAGTTGAGCACGCCATCCTCCACTTGATGTATGCACGTTTCTTTACAAAGGTTTTGTATGACCAGAAGTTGGTATCCGTAGAGGAACCCTTTGAGAACCTGCTTACCCAAGGAATGGTATTAAAAGATGGAGCCAAGATGTCAAAATCCAAAGGAAATGTTGTAAGTCCTGAAGATATAGTAGAGAAGTACGGAGCAGATACTGCCAGGATGTTCATCCTGTTTGCATCTCCTCCTGAAAAAGACCTGGAGTGGAGTGATCAGGGAGTTGAAGGAGCTTACAGATTCTTAAAAAGGGTCTGGAGACTTGTTAATGAGTGCAGGAATACAGTTAAAAGAGGAGAGGAAAACGAAGGGACCGAATTAAAGGGTGAAGACAGGAAGATAAAGAGGTTGATACATGCTACTATAAAAAAAGTTGCAGATGATATTGAACAGCGGTTCAACTTTAATACAGCTATCAGTGCCATTATGGAACTCGTTAACGGATTAAACACCTATGTGAATACAGAAGCAAATCCGGCGGTGGTCAAGGAAGGCATTGAAAATCTAGTATTGCTGTTGTCCCCCTTTGTACCACACATTACTGAAGAAATGTGGCAGTTGCTTGGCAAAAAAGGCAGTGTCCATGAACAAAAATGGCCTGAATATGATCCGGAAGCCCTCAAGCGAGACGAGGTAACAATTGTCATTCAGATCAACGGAAAGGTTAGAGATAAAATGGTTGTTGATGTGGATGTTGATGAAGAAACCCTTAAAGCAGAGGCACTGGGAAGGCCCAAAGTGAAAAAATACACTGAAGGAAAAGAGATTATAAAAACCATCACTGTTCCTAAAAAACTCATAAATATTGTTGTTAAGTAAACTAAAGCACCACAAAAAAAGTGGTGCTTCTGTTTGCTTGAAGGAAAAAATATTTAAAGTATAGAAATATTTATTTAAATAGCGGGATGTAAGAAAGGTAAGGTGGTGTAAATGCTTGATTTCACCAGAAGAGAGCAAGGGCTGATTCTAGTATTAGCCACAATCAGTGTAATCCTTACAGGAACCGTGCTTTATCTGTTACATCAGCAGAAGGAACATGAAGAGGCTTTTAAACTTGAGAGGGGCAAGGTTGTACAGGTAACTGCCCAACCGGAAAAACCCGTACAGGAAGATATTATGGTTCATGTGAGTGGAAGGGTAAAAAATCCCGGAGTTTACAGATTAAAAAAGGGAGACAGAGTGGTAGATGCTATACAACTGGCGGGAGGTCCCCTTGATGATGCGGACCTGGATGCTGTAAACATGGCATTGAAAGTAAAGGATGAGCAAAAAATTTATGTGCCCCAAAAAGGTGAAACAGTAGCTCCTTTCCAGCAGCTCAGCCCAAATCAGCAGGGGAAGGGGAAAATTAACATAAATACTGCCAGCAAAAATCAATTGGAACAGTTACCGGGTATAGGGCCCGGTCTGGCGGAAAGAATCATAAGTTATCGAACACGGGAAGGCCTGTTTGAGACCATTCAGGATATTAAAAGGGTCCCAGGCATAGGAGAAAAACGATTTGAGGATATAAAAGAACTCATTACTGTAACAAATTAGTTATAAGTTACATTTATAGTTTATTCTATGGTATATAATAATTTATAGGAAGGTAAGGGAGTTTTCTCCTATTAAGTATAAATCATTTTTGCAAGGAAGAGGATGGTAATAAACAGTCAGAAGAAAGTTTTTTATGTGCTTGAAGCAAAAATTTACCTGTCCTTATCAAACAAGAGTTTCAGCGATTGTTAACGAAAAGTAGTAGCGAAATTAAATTAGACTCTTAAATCCTTGATTTTATAGGACCTTCA
>DFNM01000065.1 GCA_002376045.1 Firmicutes bacterium UBA3567 | reverse complement strand
ATTGCAATCTTCACATCTTCTACTGGCTCACTTTTGTATCTGTCCTGAAATAAATGTCCATTTCTTTCATACTTCTAGTTATACCAATAAACATAACTTACCCCTATTCGTTTCATTACCTTAGCTAATGGTTCTTTTCCTTCTCTTATGAGAATATGTGCATGATTGTCCATAATACAAAAAGCGTATACTTCATATTTAGACACTTCTTTATATTTTTTAAGTACTTCAATAAATTTTTCTTTATCCTCATTGTCTTGAAAAATTATTTGCCTGTTTATTCCTCTCAAAATAATATGATATATTCCTGTGCTACTTTTTTGTCTTCTCATTCTTGGCATTGTATCACCTCAATTTTATTATATCATTAAACTTTTTGCGATACAACAGAACCGTCCCTTTGTTTCCAACAGAACCGTCCCTTTGTTTCCCGCAAAATGGTAAAGAATTTTTTTTAATATCATAAAAAAAATTTAACGGCATATTTATTGAATAGGGATAGATGTCCAAATAGGGGGTGAAACCGGTGGAAGAGAAGAAACAACAGAGTATATCTCTGGTTAACAGGGAGTACATAGAAATAGATGGGATATTGAATGTTAAAAAATTTGAAGAACAGGAGATTATTCTGGAAACAGAATTGGGAACCCTAAATATAAAAGGTGAGGGAATGCATATGGAGAAACTGGACCTGGAAAAGGGTGAAATTTCAATTCAGGGGAGCTTTGACAGTATTGCATATATGGATGATGGTTTTAAAAGTGGGGGTTTCTTTAGCAGATTGTTTAAATAGAAGGATTATAAGAGTCTTTGCTTCCGATGGAAGCTTTTTCTTTTTATAAAGAGGGTTTTGAGTTTGCTTATAGAATACAAACTATAGTTTACAAACCCGATTTTGAGGAGAAGCAGGAAATGAAACAGGTTATTTTTGTTGGTTTTAAGAGACGGTGCCTTCTAGATTTGGGGAAAATCCTTTTATTACCCTATTATGTTGTTAAAACCATCCTGTGTATAGCTGCAAGTCCTTTTGTGATGTTTTATGATCTCTTTGATTCAACAGGAAGTCTGGATAAAAGATGGGCTTTGTATTTGTTGATACTGAGCATTCTTCCTATTGTTGCTTCCTGGTATCTGTGGGATGATTACCAAGCAAAAACCGATGAAATTTTTTCAGTTGTTTCTACGTACGCTAAAATGTCTAATACAAAATACAGAGTGAAAGACGTTCCATACAAGGAATTAATTAATCTGTATGCTTTTCAGCATGATTTGGACCCGGCCTTTATAGCCGCTGTGATTGAAGAAGAGAGTGGGTTTAATCCTGAAGCAGTATCACCGGCAGGAGCAAGAGGATTGATGCAGATTACTCCCAGGACCTGGAGGTATATTGTGGAGCATTCTACCTGTGATGGTGAACATTTACCTCCAGCATGTGGCCCTGATTGTATCTTTGATCCCGAAGCAAATATCAGAGCAGGGACTGACTACCTAGGCAGACTCTTGAAGGATTTTAATGGAAACACTGTAACAGTTTTAGCAGCATACAATGCAGGTAGAGGAAACATACAAAAATACGGGATCAAAAAAAGGGGGCTGGTACCGAACTTTCCGGAAACCCAAAGCTATATAAGAGATGTGCTGGCTATATGGATAAAAACCCGGGAGCCTTTCCCACCCATGGAAATCTCAGGGCTGAAGAATTATTATGATTTGAACAAAAAACTTTATACAACCTCTTTTATGCTGTGGAGCCTGCTGGGGATGTGGATTTTTTTAAAGGCTCAAAAGAAAACCATTCACACTTTTAAATTTTATGCATAATATAATAATATATTCTGCATACAGGGTGGGATGAGGATGGAATACACATCTATTTCCCTTCATCTCGAAATGGCTTTTTGGTTTGTGATTTTGGGTGTTGCAATGGGAATATGTTTTGACATATACCGAGTGTTGAGGGGGCTGATAAAACCGAACAGGTTCATGACAGTTATTGGCGATTTGATGTTCTGGATATTCATTACAGTAATGGTTTTTGCAGGCCTTGTTTTTAAAAACTGGGGAAACATAAGGGGATACACCTTTATGGGGATTTTTTGTGGTTTCCTCCTTTACAAGAAAACAGTCAGCAGATTGTTTGTTACCGGGATTTTAAAAACCGTGTATCACTTAAAAATATTTTTTAAAACCGTAGTACGGGCTGTTGTTTTGCCCATTGTTTCTCTAGGCCAGAAGTTGATGCTGCCGGTAAGGGTGTTATCTAAAAGCATAAAAAAAGCTGTATCAATACCTGTCAGGATTAAGGAAGAAGCGCGGCGAATGTTTCCCAAAGTCATCAGGAAATAAATGTCTTGCCTGGAAGGAATCAAACATCTTCCTGGAGAAATAAATTTTTAAGTTTATCTGACAGGGAGGCCGAGAAAATTGAAATCCAGAAGGGGAAAAAGGAGGTTTAAGATAAGGCATTTATTGGTTATAATCCTTATAGTTTTTTTGGTAATAACCCTGGGTAAACAGCAGGCAAAGATAAATGAAATCAAGAGGAAACAGGCCATAGTTGAAAAGGATATCCGTGAGGCGTTATTGCAGCAAGAAAAGTTGAAAGAACAGATCAAATTGTTAAATACCGATGAATACATAGAAAAGATAGCACGGGAGGAATTAGGTCTGATTAAGCCAGGTGAGATTATTTACAAGATAGGCAGCAAGGAATCAGAGATGAAGCATGAATTTTAAAACGCAGAACCATCAAGGCTTGCGGGAATAGTGAAGTAAAAACTTTTCGCGGTATTTCCCGCATGAAATCGTGAAAGATAAAGGATTTTGAGCATTTTTCATGCTTCACCTCTGGTAAAGAATAGTCAGTTTTGACAATGTTGTGTTTTTGATGTATAATACACGTATTAATAGCGTTTTTTAAAATTAAAAGGAGGAATTTTTCAAGTTATGCCGATTAAGGTAGGTAAAATTGTTGAAGGTACTGTTACTGGTATTACCAATTTTGGAGCTTTTGTCGAACTGCCCGGAGGTGAAACAGGCCTGGTACACATTTCAGAAGTAGCTGATGCATATGTTAAGAACATACACAGATACTTGAGCCGCAATGAAAAAGTAAAGGTAAAAGTAATCAATATCGATGATAAAGGAAAGATAAGCCTATCTATGAGGCAGGTGAAAGACAACAAAAAATCTACCCAGCCTATAGAAATCGACTGGATGAAAACCAAAAGACAGGATGGAATGTCTTTTGAAGATAAATTATTAAGATTTATGCGGGAAAGTGAAGAAAAACAAAAAATCCTCAAACGAAATCAGAGCAAGAGAAAATCCTTCAGATTGAAAGGGAGAGAAGGATACTAAATTAGAAGATAAGCATTTCGCTTTTTAAGTGAAATGCTTTGGCTGTTCTAGGAGGAAAGGGTTTTGAGGAAACTGGCTGCCATTGATATAGGGACCAATTCCATCAGAATACTGGGTGTTTCCGTAGAAGGGTCAAAGCTTATCCCTATTATAAGGAAAGTGAGAACAGCCAGATTGGGTCATGGCCTCGAGAAAAGTTCCATGCTGGATAGTGATGCAATCTCGAGAACAGAAGACATCATCAGGGAATTTTTAAAAGAAGGCATGGCAAAAGGGATTGATAAGTTTTTTGGGTTTGCTACCAGTGCCGTTAGGGATGCCGTTAACAAGGAATATTTTCTAAAGAGAATCAAAAGCACTACAGGGCTGGATGTGGAGGTTTTATCGGGTAATAGAGAGGCAGAACTCAGTTTTAAAGGTGCCACCCATTTGCTGGATGCTGCTTCCAAAAACATTATTGTAGTGGATATTGGTGGTGGAAGCACTGAAGTAATCAAAGGGAAAAAACACAGCCCGGAAAAAGCCGTTAGCTTAAACATCGGTGCGGTGAGATTGACGGAAAGGTTTATCCATTCTGATCCGGCTGCTCCGATGGAACTCCAAGCAATGAAGACGTACCTGCGTAAAACCATTGAGGTCGGTTTGGATTTTTTAAAAGAGGAAACACACCGAAGTTGTATGGTTGGTGTTGGTGGCAGTATTACAACACTGGCTGCAGTACATCTAGAAATGCACACCTATAATCCAAAAGAGATTCACGGATGCTGTCTTTATTTAAAGGATATCAAATGCATAATGAGGGAGTTTTTAGCGAAAAATATAGTGGAACGCAAAAAGATTCCAGGTCTTCCTGAAGGCAGAGCTGATATAATCCCGGCGGGAACCCAGATTTTGATTACTATCATGGAATTTTTGGATACGGAAAAAATTGTGGTTAGTGATAACGGGATACTGGTGGGATACATCCTAAGTTTAAAAAACAAAGTATTTTAGCATAAAGATGAGGACAACGGAGATAAACCCGTTAAAACCCCCTAATGTTGCAAATTAAATGCTGTATATGACAAAATATGCAGTTGACTAGATTGTGTTTTTGTTATACAATTAACTTTGTCGCTGTAAAAGGCGCATTGATAATCGACGTGATAATCGACGCGGGGTGGAGCAGTTGGCAGCTCGTCGGGCTCATAACCCGGAGGTCGCTGGTTCGAATCCAGCCCCCGCTACCATACTTTTGAACGTGCCCACGTAGCTCAGCAGGTAGAGCGTCGCCTTGGTAAGGCGGAGGTCACCGGTTCAAGCCCGGCCGTGGGCTCCATATTTTTTTATTTTATTATTTGAAAATTTTAATCAAATTGGGTATAATAACCCCTAGAATACATATTTTAGTACAAGTTACAAGGAACTTATTTTTTTTGATTTTTTCAAAAGGAGGATGAGAGCAAT
>DFNM01000064.1 GCA_002376045.1 Firmicutes bacterium UBA3567 | reverse complement strand
TTGTCTCAGGCGTAGTCTGTCCAGAGGCTATGAGGGAACAAAAACATGGGTAGCAAACGGGATATTTGCCTATACAGAGAATAGCCAGCCTGATATAGGAAGCTCCGAAGGAGTTCTCCGATGATTCTGTAAAACACTGCCATGGAGAAGATGAGTTTTTAAATCATCACTTCTTCAGGGGTAACTAAGTAGGTCGTTTTAAATATGTTTGTAATGAAAATACTGATCAATGGGATAACCATATTAGTTTTTGATTCACCACTCAAATAATTTTGAGTGGTTTTATTTTTTATGCTGTGTGCAATACTACTCTTAAGAAAAAAGGTAGTGACACTAAAGAAATAAATAAGGGAGGAAGTCAGATGAAAGTTGAAACTCAGCCCAAACCTGATGTTATTAAAGGTAATGAAAATTATAGCCGGCTGGACAAACTCATTGAAGAATACAAAGAAAAAGAAGGCAGTTTGATAACTGTTTTACACCAGGCTCAAAAAATTTTCGGCCATTTACCTCGAGAAGTTCAGATATATATTGCGGAAAAAATGGGAATCCCCTTCCCGGAAGTGTATGGTGTTGTAAGTTTTTATTCCCTGTTTTCAATGAAACCTCGAGGCAAATACACAATTGAAGTATGTATGGGTACGGCCTGTTATGTAAAGGGTGCCCAACATATTTTAGAACAGTTAAAAAAGGAATTAAATGTACAGCCGGGTGAGATTACCCCGGATAGAAGATTCACCATAGAAACAACCCGCTGCAAGGGAGCATGCAGTCTGGCTCCCATTATTGCAATCGGAAAAGACATTTACAGCAAGGTAAAACCCGAGATGACCAAGGATATCCTGAACAACTACGAATAAAAAGGAGGTCGTAGTTTGAATCAGCAGAAAAAACTTCTAATATGCTCTGGTGCATCCTGTATTTCTTCGGGAGCGAATAAAATCAAGGCTGTATTGGAAGAACAAATAGCCAGACACAACCTTACTTCGAAATTTGAAATTGTTGAAACAGGGTGTATGGGCAGCTGTGACCTGGGTCCCCTGATGGTGGTATCTCCCGAGGGTATTTTTTATCATAGCTTAAAACCCCGGGATATAAAGGATATTGCAGAGAAACACTTTGTTAACGGGCAGATAGTCGAAGGCCTGTTGTACAAAGACCCAGTTACAGGAAAGCAAATCCCTAAAATAGATGATATCCCTTTCTTTCAAAAGCAAACAAAAATCGCTTTAAGGAACTGTGGCAGGATTCATCCCATCAATATCAATGATTACCTGGCAGTTAAAGGGTACCAAGCTCTTCAAAAAGTATTACATGAAATGGCTCCTGAAGAGGTCATTCATGAAATCAAGATTTCAGGCCTTAGAGGAAGAGGTGGAGGAGGGTTTCCAACAGGCATCAAGTGGGAAATTACCAGAAAATCCGAACTCAAATTGGAAGATCAAACAAAATATGTGATATGCAATGCCGATGAAGGGGATCCGGGAGCCTTTATGGACAGAAGCATACTGGAAGGTGATCCGCACAGTGTAATCGAAGCCATGGTTATAGCTGGCTATGTTATCGGTGCCAGGCAGGGATATGTTTACATTCGCGCTGAATACCCTCTGGCCATTGAAAGACTGGAAGCAGCTATCAAGGCTGCCAGAAAATATGGCGCCCTTGGTGAAAACATTTTTGATTCCGGATTTGATTTTGATGTGGAAGTCCGTATAGGTGCCGGTGCCTTTGTGTGTGGTGAAGAAACCGCTTTGATTCATTCCATTCAGGGAGGACGTGGTGAACCCAGGCCCAAACCTCCTTTTCCTGCAGCAAAAGGTCTCTGGAACAAACCAACCCTTATAAACAATGTGGAAACCCTCGCCAATATACCGGTAATTATTTTAAGGGGAGGTAATTGGTACAGCCGTTTCGGTATAGAATCCAGCAGGGGAACAAAAGTGTTCGCCCTCTCAGGTGACATCAACAACACAGGCCTTATTGAGGTGCCAATGGGCACCTCCTTACGGACAATCATTTATGAACTGGGGGGAGGAATCCCCGGAAACAAAGGGTTTAAAGCCGCCCTCATAGGCGGACCTTCTGGAGGGGTTTTAACAGCACAGCATCTCGACCTGCCCCTGGATTACAATACCCTGGCCAAAACCGGAGCAATGATCGGTTCAGGTGGTCTGGTAATTATGGATGAAAACTCATGCATGGTTGATATAGCAAAATTTTATCTCGACTTTATTCAGGATGAATCCTGTGGCAAATGCACCCCCTGCCGCATTGGCACCAAACGGATGCTGGAAATTTTAAAATGGATTATTTCAGGTAAAGGGAAAACAAATGACCTTGTTGAACTGGAAGATCTGGGCAGGTTAATCAAGGAAACTTCACTGTGCGGTCTCGGCATGTCGGCTCCCAATCCGGTGCTCAGCACCCTAAAAAATTTTAGAGACGAATATGAAGCTCATATACAAGAAAAAATCTGTCCAGCAGGGGTGTGTGAATCCTTAAGGAAAACCACTAAAAAGCCGAAAGCCGAAGGAGGGGTAAAGTGAAAAAAAAGATCTCTTTTGAAATCGATGATCAAAAGGTAGAAGTAGATGAAGGAACAACCATACTGGAAGCAGCTGCACAAATAGGCATTGATATCCCTACTCTGTGTTACTTGAAAGACATAAATGCTGAAGGAGCCTGTAGAGTATGCCTAGTTGAGGTAGAAGGAGAACCCAGGCTGGTGGCCTCCTGTGTTTACGAAGCTCGCGATGGCATTAAAGTAAAAACCACTACACCCCGTGTGATTAAGGCGCGAAAACAGGTGATTGAACTCCTCCTCTCTGATCATCCAGCAGACTGTCTCACATGCATTGCCAATCAAAGCTGTGAACTCCAAAGCCTTGCCAAAGACTATGATGTGCGGGATATCAGATACCGGGGGGAACGACGCAAAATCCCCATTGATGACCTTTCTCCTTCCATCGTTCGGGAACCGGAAAAGTGTATTATGTGCCGTCGCTGCATCACCGTATGCAAAAAAGTTGTTACTGCAGCAATCTATGATGTGAATGAAAGGGGTTTCAATTCCTTTGCAGCTCCTGCCACACATGACAGCCAGATTGACACTCCCTGCACCTATTGTGGCCAGTGTATTCTCACATGCCCTACAGGAGCACTGTATGAACAGCGGCAGGATAGTGAATGGGTATGGGAAGCCCTGGCTGATCCTGATAAACACGTAATAATTCAGACTGCTCCATCAATCCGTTCAACTATCGGTGAAATGTTCGGTATGCCCATCGGTTCACTGGTTACCGGCAAGCTTGTGGCTGCCTTGAAACACCTGGGTTTTGATAGAGTTTTTGATGACTGTTTTGGGGCAGACGTGGTTGTCATGGAAGAAGGAGCAGAATTTATTCACCGCTTAAAAGAGGGCAAGAGATTACCTCAGTTTACTTCATGCTGCCCGGGATGGGTTAAGTTTGCTGAAAATTTTTATCACGAACTGCTTCCACATCTTTCAACGGTACGTTCTCCCCAGCAGGTTTTCGGAGCCTTATCCAAAACCTATTACGCTGAAAAGATGGAAATTGATCCCAAGAAAATCTTCTGTGTCTCAACAATGCCGTGTATAGCCAAAAAATTTGAGGCTCAGCGCCCTGAAATGACCGTTAATGGAATGTGGGCCGTTGATGCCGTGCTGACAACAAGAGAACTGGGTCAGATTATCAAACAAGCAGGGCTTGATTTAAAAAAACTACCTGATGAAGAGTATGATGATCCCATGGGATATGCCAGTGGTGCAGGAGTAATCTTCGGTGCCGGTGGCGGAGTAATGGAGGCCACTCTCAGGACGGTGTATGAAAAACTGACGGGAGAAAAGATGAAGGAATTCCAGTTTAAGGCCATCCGTTCCGATAGTTTCCGTGAACTGGAACTCGAGATAAACGGGCAGCTGCTGCGTTTCGGGGTAGCCCGGGGCCTTGGAAATGCGCGTCACTTAATAGATCGAATACTAAAAGGTGAAGTTGAGTATCATTTCATCGAAATCATGGCCTGTCCTGGAGGCTGTGTGGGAGGTGGAGGGCAGCCTATTTACAGCCACAAGGATAGATGGTACATGCAGGTTAATGCCGGCAATCATCGGGGCAATGCCCTGTTTAGAGCAGATGAAGCAAAAGAATACCGAACTGCTCACGAAAACCCTGCCATACAAAAACTTTACCGGGAATTTCTCGGAGAACCCATGGGAAAACTTTCCCGCAAACTGTTTCATACAACATACACCAAACGTCCCATGTATAGCAGGTCAAAACATGTGCTGCATTAGCAATTAAGATCCAGTAATCAAAACATCCTCGACAAATTGTATTCTAACGCACATTAAAAAAACCTTTATTCAAAGTTTGGTAAATTGTTCAGAAAATATCTTACAAATTCACCAAAATCCCCCTCAATGGCATCCCTGCACTTTTGAATTAATTTTGCTGAAGCCTGTTTGTCTATACACACCTTATGCCTGCTGTCCATCTGCTGCTCAAACTTCTCTGCCAGGCTTTGGGCTGTAAGGGGAGTTTCTCCCAGATACCGGGAGAATTTGACAAAACCCCGGTAGATATCTTCTTCATCCATTTCAAAAAAGTTTCCCAGGGTTTTACTCACATGCCGTATCAAAGGGAAATCCCTATAGGCATCTCTCAGCATCTTTACTAATTGGTGGTTTTCATCGGAGATCTTTAATTCTATTCCCATTTCAACAAAATTATGAGCCTTCCACCATCCGTATTCTTCAGGTATAAGGCACCTTTCTACCACTTCTTTTATAAGGGGTTTGGCTTTTTTAAAGCAAAAACCCCTTTCACACCCTGGATACCTTTCATCACAATAGTAATCAACTCCCCTCGGCTCAATTCCATGAATTAAAACCCCTAAAGCAAAATCTTTTATTGAAGGATCATGTTTTTCAACATAATTTAGAAAACTTCTACCCATTGTATGGGTTTGATGGTAATCCAGCGGGTTTTCAATAACGGTATCGGGGAAAGTGCTGCCGAGAATAAGCTGGTTGTTAAGGTGGTTAAACACTTTTTGGCAGATGTATACATGGGTTAAAGGAAACAAAAAAAACACCCCTTTGAACTTTCCCTTGAAGCCATTATAGTTTTCTCTTAGGTTCTGTCAAGGCATGCATGCTGTAGCTACAGCGCCATTATAAGGATGAAAATATACGTTAATGCTGATCGGTTCCGGTACACCACCTTGATTCAAGGGGCTAACCAGGGTTAGTAAAGCCGAAGGCAGGGCCGGGAACAGGACGTCCGAGGCCGCCCTTTGATGCATGGATGCGCAGCAGGATAGGAAGTCTGTCGGAGCTTGAGCGGTAGCCTGGTCAGCCAATCTAAGAGCCGGGCCGAAACGGCCAGCCTTGGTGCATGAGCCATTTTTAGAGCAGGGTAAAGGCTGAGTTCCCCGGCACTCAATTAACTTTTGAGCACCGGGCCCCTGACAGAACCCAAAGGAAAGCCCGTTTTTTCGATGACCGCGTCACAGGTTTTCGATAAAGTGGAGCAGCGTGCTTTAATCAACTGCAGTCTAACAGCCAGATATGCGTGAATTCCTTTGCCCGGTTAGCCTGTATCCACACCGGGCAATGAGGCAGTCAAGGCCTCCGCAAAGCACCCATAAAGGGTTGCCTTGGCTACCGAAGCCGGGCTGTTTTGGAGAAGAACCAGCTTTTCTACTATTATATTCTACTCAAAGAAGCGGTGTTCCTCCTCCTGTGTTTCAAAAAAATACCGGCTTAAACATACCGCCGGTATTCCTGGATTATTCTTCTTTTATAGCGTCAGTAGGACAGTTCTCAACAGCTTCCTTTGCCTCCTCTTCAACATTAGAAGGCACTTCATCCACAATGGCTTCGGCCTTGTCATCATCTCCCCAATCAAACACCGCCGGGCAGGTATTGATGCAAAGGCCGCAGCTGATACAAAGATCTGGTTCCACATAAACTTTCACCTAAAATACCCCCTCTAAATATTGTTTTACCCTAGCGTACCACATACACGGTAAATTTATACAGATTTTCTAACACCAGAGAAATCCTGTGTTTTCCATTCATATATTATTGATTTTATAAGCATTGCTATCCCATCTCCATCATTATTGGATATAACCTGCCGGGCAGCCCGTTTAACCTCTTCCGGTGCATTTCCCATTGCCACCCCAAGGCCTGCATACTTAATCATATCGATATCATTAAAATTATCCCCTACCGCCACAATCTCATCCCTTTTTATCCCGAGTTCTTCAGCAAGGATGTGCAGGCCTCTGGCTTTAGATACGCCTTTCTCAAGGATATCGATATAGTTTTGTATTGCCGAAGTGATGGTTATCTTATCATGGAGCTCCTCTTGAAGCTGGATTTTCAGCCTTTGAATCTGAGATGGGTCTCCTGATACAACAACTTTGGCCACATCATCTTCAAGCATAGAGCCGATATTATCTATAGCTTCCACCTGGACAACGGGCCCCAGAACAAAATCCCTGAGGTAATTAACAAATCCCATTATGCTGAATCTCTTTCTTCTGAAATATTTTTTCAACTGGTTTATTTTAAAGTTTTTGCCAATGTAAATCTTCCTGTTTTTGGAAAAGAATTGCACCTCTACCGAAGGATAGTTTTTGAGAATTCCGGCGACCTTTAAACATGTCTCCCGTTTAATTGGGGTAAAGCTGACAACCCTACCTGTAAAAACATCCTGAATTTGAGCACCATCATTGGCAATCATGGGTGCATTGACCCTTAGCTTTTTGGCAATGGCCGAAGCACTGCCAAAAAACCTTCCTGTTGCAATGGTTATAAAGACGCCCTGCTTTTTGGCATCCTCTATGGCCTTTATTGTTTTCCTGGAGATTGTGTGTTTTCTGTTAATCAGGGTTCCATCCAGGTCAAAAGCAATAAGTTTATACATGTTGTGGAAAACCTCCTGTTTTAAACACAACTTGTTCCTACACAAGTATATGGCAAACTGTTGTTATATTCAACAGTTAAAATAGTTTTGATGATAATCAAAATATTTGAAATATTTAAATTTTCGTGCCTGGCACTAAAAAAAGAAAAAGACCCTTTTCAGGTCTTAATGCTTTTTAGGGGGTGTCCGGGTATGTCTCTTCTCTGCCTTATTTTCTCCTGTCTTTCCTGTAAAAGCTTCTCATTTATTTTGTATGACAGGGTCAAAAGGGAATCACTCAAATGAACCTGTTCCAGGACTGTATCTTTCCTGACTCTAAGGTCAACAGGGGCAAAATTCCAGATGCCTTTAATATTCGTTTTGTTTAATCTGTCTGCCACTTCCTGCGCATTTTCTTTGGGAACACAAATTACAGCAATATCAATGTTTTCAGTGTAGATAAACTCCTCCAGCTTGTCTATATCCATTACCTGGACCTCGTGGATTTTCATTCCAATTATTTTAGGGTTTATATCAAAAATCCCTTTTAGATGAAAACCCTTTTCACTAAAACCATGGTAGTTGGCTATAGCCTGACCCAGATTGCCAGCTCCAATTATCACAAAATTGTATTTGTTATGAAGACCGAGAATTTTGCTGATTTCTCTGTAGAGGTCTTTTACGTTGTAACCGTAACCCTGCTGGCCAAAACCACCAAAATTATTTAAATCCTGCCTGATTTGAGATGCGGTGAGGCCCATCATCTCACTCAGTTTCCTGGAAGATATCTTTTCTACATCTTTCTGAATAAGCTCACCCAGGTACCTGTGATATTTAGGGAGCCTTTTAATCACTGCTATGGATATTTTCTTAACTTCTTTTTCCATGAACTCAAACTCCTTTTTATCAGGTTTGTCGAATTTTTTATCAAATTGACCGCCTAATTTCTATTGTTTTTCAATTTTATTATACTGAATTGTCAAATTTTTGTCAATTGTTAATAGAACTCAACATCCACTTTTTTTCCTGTTTGTTTCAATAAATTTATCAGTTCTTTCACCACTTTTAACTTTATAGTTAAATCCCTAGGGAAATTAGGATTCTGGTGAGCAGGATTTACCGCTCTCCCTACAAGAAAATGAAGGTGGGTTGAGTGGTTTAGCAGTAGATCCAGAAGCCTAGAAGCTCCATCTCCTTTATCCCTTATGGTGGAAAAAAAGTTGATAGATGCTATATCACTGGATTGAAATTTTCTTAATATTTCTACACATTTGCTCAATGTTAAAACACCTTCGGTAACCAGGTCTATCCCTTCTATCTCTCCAGTAGGAGGAACCTGGGGATTTATCAGGTCAAAGTTTGTCTTAATCTCCTTCCCCATCTCTCGAGCCACAATATTAGCAGCCGTCCCCCCACAGACTACCCTTTTCCCTTTGCTTTCCATAAGCCGTTTTACAACTTCTTTATCCTTGTTTTTGTCTTCAGGAGGCCCTGTAAAAAGCGTTAAATACTCCGGTTCCTTAATCTGAATTCCTACAACCGTTGTATCGTCACCCGGTTTGTTGTTGTACATGTAATTACACACTTTCACCAACTGATTTACAATTTCTGAAACATGGCGGTCCTTTTTTTCCCACTTTTCAAGGTATGATGCCACATTCTCCCACTGCCATCCGAGGTTCAAAACCCCTCCAACTCCAGCGTGGACCACACCATCACTCAACATGTAAAGTTTATCACCTGGCCTCAATTTAAGCCTTGCTACCCGTATTAGCCTTTCTTCGATTTTTATAGTTTGCTTCGGTATATCTTTTATTCTCCCATCTCTTATAAAGATAACATCAGGGTTGTCGAATTCAAACAGCTGAGCATTCCCGTTGTTTTCAACCTTCAAAATGGTGAAGGTTGAATAGGCCAGTTTCCTTACCCTGCAGACAGGGAGAGTCTGGATAAGGGTTTTAACCACTTCCTCAATAGAAGCCCTGTTTTTGATCATCGTCGATGCTATTCTGGTTGTAAGGGTGGACAGTATGTTGGCCTTTACTCCGCTTCCCAGACCATCAGCCATCACAACGATGACGGAATCATGAGGCCTTACTATTTCTACATTATCCCCACAGAGCTCCTCACCTTTTTTAGTTAAGCTTTTGCATACAGCTTCGGTGAAGATCTTCATTCCTTTTCTCCCCCATTTTTTACCAGGTCCATGAGTTTAGAAAGCAACACCTTGCTCTCAGCTGTGGTTTCCCCCAGAAGACCCGCTATTTCCTGGGCTACTCTCATCTGTTTGTTGATAACCTCCTGGGCTTTATTCAGGGTTTCTTCCCTGACCTTCTGGAGTTCTTTTTCCTGTTTTTCCTGTTTTGTAATGTCTATGATAATGGCCATAACCAGATCGTGTTCTTCTATATAACATATGGTCTGAAGGGTTGTCAGGGAATACTGGGGATAATGGACCTTTTTACCCACAATATCCCTGTGGCTTTTCAAGACTGATACAAAATCCACATCATCCATGATGGTTCTCAATGGTTTGCCTTTAACCTGTTCCCTGGAAACACCAAAAATTTTCTCTGCTGCTCTGTTTAATTCCTGGATCTTAAGTTCACCGTCAACTAGAATAACTCCATTGGGCGTTGAGTCTATAATGAGGTTTGCCAGGGACTCTGCCTTGGTCCGCATGTAAGGGATACACATATCCAGTTCAGCCATTCCCTGATAAACAGCAACTGCTTTGTCCCTGCATGATGGGTAACCGCATGCCCCACAGTTCAATTCTTTTTCAGGGGATGTCTTGCCTATAGCCCTCAAAATCTCTCTAACTGTTTTTTCCCCCGGTTTTGATGCCCTAAATACCTTTGCGGTAAAGCCTCGGGTCAAATCCACTTCCATCAAACAGTCATTCCTTTTGGTTGACCTCTGACGCCTGTTCTTTGCCGTAAACTTTAACAGCTGCTGCCTGCGTTTGAAAACCGGTTCCTCAGAACTCATTACCGGGCCAGCGATACAACCACCCTCACAGGCAAGGGCCTCCACAAATCTGGCATTTATTTCTCCTCTTTCAATAGCACCCAGCAGATCGATGCACTGATTAATACCATCCACAACTAAAACATCTATTGAAAGCATATCATCCCTTATGTTGGCTGTTTTTAGCAATCCCCCTGGAAGGGGATAATTCCTTGCGACATCAGGATACAGGCCATCTTGCTGCAGCTCCTCTACATCTTTTATATCAATACCTGCTACCTCCACCCATGCCTTCAGTTCCTCGAAGGTTAAAACAGCATCCACATCCCCACAAACACAAACATCTTCTGCTTCATCCTTTTTGGCTATACACGGGCCTATAAACACCACTTTGGTATCCTCGCCATATCTCTGCTTCAGCATCCTGGCATGGGCTATCATGGGCGATACCAGGGGAGCCAGATTGTTCAAGAGCTTGGGGTGGTATTTTTCTATAAGGTTTTTCACCACAGGGCATGCGGTAGTAATAATGGGTCCGTTACTGCCATTTTGCTGCATACGGGCATATTCCCTGGAAAGAACTTCTGCACCTACTGATGTCTCTTCAACCCTGTCAAATCCCAGCCTTTTCAAGAGGCCGAAAAACTGTTGTGGGGAGTCCACGTCAAATGCTGCGGGATATGATGGGGCGATGCTTGCAGCAACCGTGTGTTTCGAATCAAGTAATTGTTTTACTTTAACAAGGTCATCCCGGATAACCTTGGCATCCTGGGGACACTGGATAAGGCATATCCCGCACAGCACACACCGTTCTTCCACAACTTCCGCCTGCCCGGCTTTTATTTTGATGGCCTTTACCGGACAGGATCGAACACACTTGTAACAGTTTTTGCAGTTTGCCTGAGAAATACTCATAACTCCCATTATTTTTCCTCCTTAAAAGCCCCTTTTTTCACAGCTTCCAATACCTGTTGAACATCATCTGGGGTTAAAGAAGTGAAGTATTCCTCCCCAACCTTTACCGTTACTGCTTCAGTGCACTTACCCAGACAAAAACCGGCTTTGAGCTCAACTTTGTCCTCCAGCTGGTATTCAGGTATCAATTTCTGAAACTGTTTTATCACATCATGGGCACCCTTGAGGTGGCATGAACTCCCCACACACACGGTTATTTCTACCATAATAGCCCTCCTTAAGCCAATTCATCTATCATCCTGCAGATTTTTTCTTTGCTGGCTTTGTCCACTATCTTCCCATTCACTTCTACACAGGGGCTGCCGTTGCAGTTCTCCAGACAGAAGGTTGCTTCCAAATTAACCCTGTCCTCCAGATTGTTTTCTTTAATCTTTTTATCCACTGCTTTAAATATATCATAAGAACCATTTAGATAACAGGAAGTCCCTATACAGACCTTTATATCCATCTGCCCCTTTTCTGAGGAAAATCTTATGTCAGAACCCTCTATCCTCCGTTTCGGTCTGTAAGAAGTGTGCAGATACCTGTGGGACTGTTCTGAACAGGGTGTGCTGAGCCATTTTTCATAAAGTAGCTTAACCATGGGATTCTCCCTGGCTCTGACAAGCTGCATCCTGTTATCATTGTCGTAAAGGCCCCGGGCCCTCTGGCTGCGTTTAATCAAATTATTGGGCAAGGGCTGGCCCGCTCCTCCTACACACCCCCCCGGACACGCCATGACTTCAACCAGGTCATAATCTACCTCTCCTGCTTTGATCTTTTCCAACAGGTCCCTTGCGTTTTTAAGGCCGTGGACAACGGTCACCTTGATTTCCCTGTTATCCTTTCGTAGCCTGGCTTCCTTTATGCCATCCAGGCCTCGCACATCCTTAAACTTTTGGACTTCTTCAGCCAGGTTTCTGGTAACGGCTTCCGCCACCCCTCCTGTTGCACCGAAAATAAATCCTGAACCGGTAGCGAAACCAAAAGGCATATCAAAGGGTTCTTCCTTAAGGTCTTCAAACACAATACCTGCCTCTTTCACCATTTTTATCAGTTCCTGGGTAGTTATAACTGCATTTACGTCGGGATCTCCGCTAGTTATAAACTCTTCCCTTGCAGCTTCCGCTTTCTTTGCCGTGCAGGGCATTATTGATACTACGAACACTTTTTCCCTGGACAGCCCCAGCTGTCTGGCATAGTAGTTTTTAACAAATGATCCAAACATCTGCTGTGGTGACCTGCATGATGAGAGGTTATCTATCAGGGACGGATAGTTCAGTTCTACAAACCTGACCCAAGCAGGACAGCATGAAGTAAATTGGGGAAGTCTTTCTCCCTTGCCAAACCTCTGAGTGAATTCTTTCGACTCCTCCATAACCGTTAGATCAGCAGCAAAACAGGTATCAAACACTTTATCTACACCCATCGTTTTGAGGGCAGCAATGATCAGGTTTTCTGTTGAGGTTCCCGCCTTTAATCCAAAAGCTTCTCCAAAAGCCACTCTAACCGCCGGGGCGAGCTGGGCTACCACTACCTTCTCATCATCATATATGGCTTCCCATACTTTATCGATGTTTGACTTTACTACAATAGCTCCTGTGGGACACACAGCTGCGCACTGACCACAGTCAACACAATCGACTTCCCTTATCCTTTTATTGAAGGCCGGAGTTACAACTGTGTTTGAACCTCTGTAGGCAAAGCCTATCACTCCGATACCCTGAACCTCTTCACACATCCTTACACAATCTCCACACAGTATACATTTGTTGGGATCCCTGAGGATGGCACAAGAACTGTTATCAACCGGCAGCTTCTTATCCTTTTTTTCAAACCTTACTTTCTCAATTCCCAGGTTGCGGGCCAGTTCCTGCAGCCTGCAGTTACCATTTTTGTCACATGCCGTACAGTCCCGCTCGTGCTCTGCAAGGAGCAGTTCCAGAGTCATCTTTCTCTGTTTCTGCAGCTTCAGAGTATGGGTCTTGATTTCCATTCCTTCCCTCGGGGGAATTGCACATGCGGCAATCAAACCTTTTTTCTTTTCTTCTACAAGGCACATGCGGCATGCTCCATATATACTCAACTCCGAATGGTAACAGAAAGTCGGCAGCTCTATCCCTGCTTTTCTGATTACCTCCAGGAGATTTTTCTCGTTGGAAAATGTCACTTCCCTGCCGTTTATCTTTAGGGTCTTCATTGACTATCCCTCCTTTACCGCATTAAATGGGCAGACACTCACACAGGCCCCGCATTTTATACATTTTTCAGCATCGATGCTAAAGGGTTTTTTGATTTCTCCTGATATAGCATTGTTGGGACAAACACGTACACACTTGCTGCATCCTTTGCAAACTTCGGGGTCTATATAATAAGTTTTAAAGGCCTGACACACTCCTGCAGGACACTTTTTATCCTTCACATGGGCAATGTATTCATCCCTAAAATAACGCAGTGTTGTCAGCACGGGATTGGATGCTGTTTTACCCAGACCGCACAGGGAACCATCTTTAACGGTTTCAGCAAGTTCTTCCAGAAGCTTAATATCTTCCATGGTTGCATCACCGGCAATGATCTTTTCCAGTATTTCCAGTATTTTCTTGGTCCCCTCTCTGCACGGTACGCATTTGCCGCAGGATTCTTTCTGGGTAAAGTCCATAAAAAACCTGGCCACTTCTACCATGCACGTGTCTTCATCCATAACTACCAGACCACCTGAACCGATCATTGCCCCAGCACTATCCAGTGAATCGAAATCCATTGGCAGGTCCAGATGCTCCGAAGTTAAACACCCTCCTGAAGGGCCACCAATCTGAACGGCCTTAAGCTTCTTGCCCTGAGGTATTCCCCCTCCGATTTCGTAAATCACTTCCCTCAATGTGGTTCCCATGGGCACCTCGATCAGGCCGGTGTTGACAATGTTACCTGTAAGGGCAAAAGCCTTAGTGCCGGGGCTGTCTTTGGTACCGATTTTGAGGTAGTTATCCGCTCCATACAGGATTATCAACGGCACATTGGCAAAGGTCTCCACATTGTTAAGCACTGTTGGTTTCTGGAACAACCCCTTCTGAACCGTCCTCGGAGGGCGAGTCCTGGGCATACCTCTGTTCCCTTCTATGGAAGCCGTTAATGCACTGCCTTCTCCGCAGACAAAGGCTCCCGCACCTTTGCTTATCTTGATATCGAAATCAAAGCCTGAATCCAAGATGTTTTCTCCCAGCAAACCGAATTCCCTTGCCTGCTGTATTGCCTTCTGCAACCTCTTTACAGCCAGGGGATATTCAGCTCGAACATATATATATCCTTTAGTGGCTCCAGAAGCATACCCTGCTATAATCATTCCCTCTATCACCCGGTGAGGGTCACCCTCCATGATGCTTCTGTCCATGAAGGCTCCCGGGTCTCCTTCATCTCCATTGCACACAACATATTTTTGACCCGCATGCTCTTTCCGAACAGAATCCCATTTTATGCCTGCAGGGAAGCCCCCGCCTCCCCTTCCTCGAAGTTTGGCTTTTAGAACCACCTGGCACACCTCTTCAGGGGTCATCTCAAAGGCTTCTGCCAGGGCCTGGTACCCTCCAAGGGCTATATACTCCTTTATGTTTTCGGGATTGATTTTTCCACAGTGTTCCAGTACCAGCCTTTTCTGTTTGCCGTAGAAGGGCATGCTCTCTTCAGTCCTGTATATCTCTCCAGTTTCCGGGTTCCTGTACAAAAGCCTTTCCACAACTTCATTGTTTTCCACCGTTTTTTCTACAATCTCAGGGGCATCAATCTCACTAACCCTGACATAGAAATAGCCCTGGGGTTCAATTCTTACAATCGGCCCCATTTCACAAAAACCATGACATCCGCTGGGGGACACATTTACTCCTTCTCTTCCACCTTCCATCAAATCTATATCAACAAACAGCTCTTTTTCCTGTACAATTTCTTTTAGAGCTTCATACACTTCCAGTGAACCGCTTGAAACACACCCTGTCCCTGCACACACCAGTATCTTCATCTTTTCTCTGTTCATCGCCTCTTTGTAATCTTCATGCAGGTTGTAAAGGTCTTCAATGGTCCTGATCATTGCCCCTTCCCCCCTCCTCTTTAATGATTTCATCAATGATTTTTTCAGCTTTTTCCGGGGTTACCTTCCCATAAACCTCATCATTGATAACCATTACAGGCGCAAGACCACATGCTCCAAAACACGACACCGTTTCCAGGGTAAACATTAAATCCTGTGTTGTTTCCTGACCCTCTTTCAACTCAAGCTTTTTTTTCAAAGCATTTAAAAGAGCAGTTGATTTTCTAACGTGACAGGCTGTGCCATCACACACTTTAACCACATACTTGCCCTTTGGTTCAAGGGAAAAATTCTCATAGAAAGTTGCAACTCCAAAAACTTTAGAGGGAGAAATCCTCATAGCTGTTGCTATATAATTCAAAATTTCCTCTGGAAGGTACCTGTACTCTTCCTGAACTTCCTGAAGGATGCTTATCAATTCTACAGGATTTCTTCCATGGGCTTCAATGATTTCGTTAACTCTCTGGAAGCTGCGCTTAAAATCCTGTTTTGCTGCCATCACCTGGTTTTACCCCCTTTACATTTTGTTAAATTTTTAACAAATAGCTTCAAAAAAATATGTTAAATATTTAACAATATCAGCTTTATTGTAATCCCTTTTTGAAACTTTGTCAATGAATTAACGCAGTAAAATTAATATTTTTTAACATCATTTTCTGTTAAGAATTCCCGAAGCAAAACCGATTGCCCAGAGAAACACCACTTCTTCCTTCAATACTTTTTTCAGGTTTATGTTGGAGTCTATAACCAGTTTCCTATCCGTCTTTAAATATGCCTGTTTTAATAGAGATTTGAGCACCTGTCTTTCCAGCTTTTCTGTTAACCTGGTAACAATCCGTTTGCCAACTTCGTCGGTGGAAATGTATTTTTTCCCCAATTCTACATACTTGTAAAAGCTATTTTCTGTATTGTTTGTTTTCATTTTGGTAAAAACCTCCTCAAGCTTATTCTTGCCAAAAATATCAATATTGATACAAATCCTTCAATTAAATGCATAATTGGAATTTGAATAACTTATCCTATCTAATGAAGTAAGTTTAGGCCTGAAGGAGGTGTAAAAATGCCGGGAAGAGCACAAAAAACTAACACTCACATTGACAGGGTCAAATGTGTTGTTAATACCTGTCAGTACTATGAGAATGGCGATTACTGCAGCGCTGAATCCATTGAAATCCAACCCAGGAATGCAAAAAACACTGAGGATACAGATTGTGCCACCTTTGCCCCTAAAATGAACATGTAGTTGAAAAGAAGCGGGTGACCAAGTCGCCCGCCTTTTTTTAAAGCTTCCGGAAGTAAGGAAGGGTTAATCTTGACATTTATTTTGTGTAATGCTATAATTTATCAAAAATATATATTTTCAAAATATTTGAGTTAAGGAAAAAACTTTGTAATATTAATAATTTTTTTAAATAAACTTAGAGATAAAAATCTGTCTTTTCAAGAGTTAGTGAAGTTCTGATGTGAGTTGCCAAAAATACAAGTTGCGCAAAATAAAGGTAGTTACCCATGGCGCGGGGCGCCACCATCAGAGGGATGAAAGCAGGTTTGTGTAGAATAAATCAATAGTGGCTGGCGTCAGGAGGTCGAATTTTACCTGGTGCTTTTAGCCCGCAGGGTAGTTTGATCCCGGTGGCCTGGTGCACCATAGATTGTTGTTCCCTTATTTGGGAAGCACGCAGGGTAGCTATTTTAAGGTTGGGGTAAGGCTGCATCCTCTTGCGGGGCCTTGACAGAACCCATCCGAAAGCTTTTTAGTTGCGGGGAATTGAGAGGCTATTTTTTTACATAGTTTTGTATACAAAATACCGTATACCTGTATACAATTTATAGTGAAGGGAGGGATACGAGCAACAAATATAAAACCAGACTTAACAGAACGTAGAGATTAAAGTTATTTGGTATGGAAAAACGAAGGGGTGGTGGAGGTTCATATGAGAGATAAGATAGTTTTAGGAGTAATAGGGGCAGATTGTCATGCCGTTGGAAATAAGATTTTGGAACACGCATTTTCGAATGCGGGGTTTGATGTAGTTAATATAGGTGTTATGTCCAGTCAGGAGGATTTCATAAATGCGGCAATTGAGACGGATGCAAGGGCGATATTAGTCTCTTCTCTTTACGGTCATGCCGAAATCGACTGTAGGGGATTTAGGGAAAAATGTCATGAAGCAGGCCTAAGGGATATCATAATGTATATAGGAGGAAATCTGGTTGTGGGAAGACAGAATTGGACCGACGTGGAAAAAAGGTTTAAAAGAATGGGTTTTGACCGGGTTTATCCCCCCGGGACTTCACCTGAAAAGGCCATAAAGGATCTGAAACGAGATCTAAAAAAACTCAAGAAATAGGGTGGTTTGATGGAAGCCGTATTACTTGCAGACTTTGGTAGTACTTATACAAAACTGACAGCATTTGATTTAGATAATGAGGAAGTTCTTGTCGTTTCCAGAGCCCCTACGACTGTTAATACGGATATTGTAGAGGGATATAATAGGGCTTTAGATTCGTTGGAAAAAAAATTAAGGGGTATTCCGCACTGTTTTGTTGAAAAACTTGCATGTAGCAGTGCTGCCGGCGGTCTTAAAATAGTTGCTGTGGGTGTAGAGAGGCATGCAGGGGCAATAGAGGTACACTTTACCCCGACAGGAACTCTGTATGTACAAACCGGAAAAGATTTGCGGTGCATAAAGACCATTATAGGCACAGGAGGAATAATAGTTAACGGAGATAACCCGAGAAAGATTTTGTCGGCTGCTTTGTGCGAGGAAAAAAATAGCAACCTTTTAAAGCCTGTCGATGCTGAGTTGTTTATTGATAAGGCCTATATAATTCCGGCTATGGGGTTGCTGGCTGAAAAATATCCTGAAAAGGCTTTAAGGATATTAAAACAAAATTTAAAAAAAGTATAAAGCGGGGGAGAGGTATGGATTTGGCCAATAAAAAATGGAGTGAAGAAAGATTTATGAAGGTTAGAAAAGAGGTATTAAGTCAGTGGCCTACGGGCAGGGATGTGGACCTTGGGGAAGCTGTCAAATATAGGATTCCTGACCGTAAAAATTTTTGCAAAAAACTGAGGGAAGCCAAAAGGAAAGGGATCACTCTGGTTCAACCCAGAGCAGGTGTTGCTGTGGTAGAAAAACATATAGAACTTCTAAAATATTTACAGAATGTTGGTGAGGCCGATCTTCTTCCCACTACCATCGATAGCTATACCAGACAGAATAGATACAAGGAGTGTGAAATCGGTATTAAGGAAAGCAAAAACCGTAATCGGTCTATGCTGAATGGTTTTCCGGCAATCAATCATGGAGTAAGGGAATGTCGGAGGGTATTAGAGGCAGTGGATTTACCCATTCAAGCCAGACACGGAACACCAGATGCCCGTTTGCTTGCCGAAATTATTCATGCTGCCGGCTGGTCCTCCAATGAAGGTGGAGGAATCTCATACAATATACCATATGCCAAAGATGTAAGTCTGGAAAAATCAATTGCAGACTGGCAGTACTGTGATAGATTGGTAGGTTTATACGAAGAAATGGGAAGAGAAATTAACCGTGAACCTTTTGGGCCTTTAACGGGAACTCTGGTGCCTCCCAGTATTTCCAATGCTGTAGCGATTCTTGAGGGGTTGTTTGCGGCGGAACAGGGTGTAAAAAATATAACTCTTGGTTACGGACAGGGGGGCAACATCGTGCAGGACATTGCAGCTCTTAGAGCACTCGAGGAACAGGCTCAAGAATATTTTTGCGCTTTTGATTACCGGGTAGAGCTTACCACTGTTTTTCACCAGTGGATGGGTGAATTTCCCGAAGATGAATCCAGGGCATATGCTATCATAACTTTGGGAGCGATAACTGCAGTGTTGGCAGGTGCTACAAAGGTAATTGTTAAAACTCCACATGAGGCTCTCGGCGTGCCTACAAAAGAGGCCAACGCCCGGGGTATCAAGGCCACCAAGCAGGCAGTTAACCTTACATACGGTCAGAAGCTCGTTTCAAAAGAAATAGATACGGAAGTTGAAGTAATAAAAGCCGAAACGAAATGTATATTGGACATGGTGTTTGAGCTTGGAAAAGGAGACCCGGCCATAGGAACGGTCAGGACTTTTGAAACAGGAGTTCTTGATATTCCTTTCGCACCAAGCAAATATAATGCAGGAAAAATCCTTCCCATGAGGGATAACAGCGGAGCCGTCAGGTACTTTGAATATGGAAATGTTCCTATTTCCCGAGATCTAAAGGATTATAACAGGGGAAAATTGGAATTAAGATCTAGAGCCGAGAAAAGGAGCCTGTGCTTCCAAATGGTGATTGATGATATATATGCCGTAAGCAAGGGGGCCCTAATAGGGAAACTGAAGTAAGATTCATTTAAGAATTCTGCAGGGTATTTGGTTATTTGTTGTTTATAGTAACAGTTACCTGAGAGGGGGGGGATAATGAAAATAGTGGATGTTATATGTTCTTCGGGTCTTAGCGGTTTCTTCTTTGATGATCAGCGCGCAATTAAAAAAGGAGCAGTTCGTGATGGATTTTGCTATGTGTCAGATCCGGTTACAGAGGGTTTTAGTAAAATCAGACAGGCAGGGGAGTGCGTATCAATCATCTTGGTTTTAGAAGATGGGTAAATAGCATCAGGCGATTGCGTAGCCGTTCAATATTCAGGTGCTGGAGGGAGAGACCCCCTGTTTCTTGCGGATGATTTTATACCCGTTATTACAAATGAAATAGCACCTAGATTAATAGGCAAAAGTGTTAACAGGTTTAGAGAACTTGCCGAGGAAATGGATAACCTCGTTATCAATGGGAAGAGACTTCATACTGCGATACGTTACGGAATCACTCAAGGCATCCTCGATGCCGTTTCAAAGGCTAAAAAGCTTACGATGGCTGAGGTGATAAGAGATGAATACAGTATCGGAATTGAAATAAAGAAAGTGCCAATCTTTACCCAATCGGGAGAGGATAGGTATATAAATGTGGATAAAATGATTATAAAGGAAGCAGATGTGCTTCCCCATGGCCTTATAAACAGTATCAAGGATAAGGTAGGCCAGAACGGTGAACTTTTAAAGAAGTATGTCAGGTGGTTGAGAAATAGAATTATACTGCTGCGCTCTAAAGAAACTTACAACCCTGTGCTACACATTGATGTGTATGGGACACTGGGAATTATTTTCAATAATGATGTTGAGAAAATAGCCGGTTACTTGTCCGATCTTGAAAATGAGGCCTTTCCTTTCCAACTGCGAATCGAAGGGCCCGTGGATATGGAAGACAAAATGGAACAGATAAGAATTCTCAGGAAGTTGCGGAGATTGATGAAAAATCAGGGTGTTGGTGTGGAAATTGTTGCTGATGAATGGTGCAACACACTGGATGATATTAAGCTTTTTGCGGATAAAGGGGCTGCCGATATGATTCAAATAAAAACTCCCGATTTGGGAGGTGTAAACAATATCGTTGAAGCTATTCTTTATTGCAAAAAGAAGAATGTTGGTGCCTACTGTGGAGGCAGCTGCAATGAAACTGAAAAATCTGCATGCGTGTGTGCGAATATTGCTATGGCCTGCGGAGCGGATCAGTGCTTGGCCAAACCAGGTATGGGCGTAGATGAAGGGTTTATGATTGTGCTTAATGAAATGAATAGGGTTGCTGCATTAGTAAAAGCCCGGAACAGAATAAATACCCGTTTGGGGATTTTAAAGGGAAATGAGTAAATTTTGGTTTTAAATATAGGAGGCATAAAAATGGAAGAATTAAGGATTTTATCTCCTACAGCCATTTTGGGTTATGGGTTTCCCAAAAGATCTTTTCAAAGAGGTTTAGAGCTTAGACCGAATGTAATCTGCGTGGATGCTGGATCCACAGATGCAGGGCCATATTACTTAGGTGCTGGTGTTTCTTTTACTAACAGAAACACCGTTAAACGAGATTTGAAGTTGCTTTTAAATGCTGTAATAAGCAAGGGAATCCCTCTATTAATAGGTAGTGCTGGAGGAGCAGGGGCCGCCCCCCATTTAAAGTGGTGCAAAGATATTGTAAAGGAAATTGCCGAAGAAGAAGGCCTGAGTTTCAGAGTGGCTACCATTTCAGCTGATATTTCAAAGGAATGGGTTAAAGAAAAAATAAAAAACAAAGAAATCACACCCCTTAAAGCCGTTCCAGAAATAAAAGAGGAAGACGTAGATGAAGCTATAAGAATAGTTGCTCAAATGGGAGTAGAGCCGTTTATAAGCGCTTTGGAAAAAAAAGCTCAAGTTATCCTTGCCGGAAGAGCAAACGACCCTGCTGTTTTTGCAGCTTTGGCTATTAAAAAAGGCTTTGATCCGGGGTTGGCTTTGCATATGGGAAAAATATTAGAATGCGCGGCCATAGCTGCCGAACCCGGGAGCGGGAGAGACTGTATGTTTGGGGTAATTAGGGATGATCATTTTGAAGTCGAACCCTTAAATCTAGAGAGACGATGTACTGCTACTTCAATTGCAGCACATACATTGTACGAGAAAGATAATCCCTATGAACTGTATGGTCCGGGAGGAATTGTTGATCTAAGAAAATGCGTATTCGAAGAAGTTAATTCCAGATGTGTAAAGGTATCTGGAACTAAATATAAGCCTAATAGTGAATATTATATAAAACTGGAAGGTGTTAAAAAAGTAGGATCTAGAACAATTTGCATAGCAGGTGTAAAAGACCCAATAATGATAAAACAAATAGAAGGGATACTTAACGAAATCAAAAAAACCATCACTAAAAATTTTGGCGAGATTCGTAAATCAAACTACAATATAAATTTCAGAATATACGGCAGAAACGGAGTCATGGGAAAATTGGAACCAGAACCAATAATCAAATCTCATGAAATAGGAATAGTCATCGATGTGGTGGCTCAAACCCAGGAGCTTGCAGATACTATTTGCAGTTTTGCCCGTTCTACACTTTTACACCACGGTTACACTGGTCGTATAGCCACCGCTGGAAATTTGGCTTTTCCATACTCCCCCTCTGATATTAAAGTCGGAGAAGTGTATGAATTCAATATATACCATTTAGCCAAAGTAGAAAACCCCAACGAAATTTTTCCAATTAAATTGGAAGAAGTTAAAGGGGGGAAATAAAATTGAAAACAAAACCAATAATGGAATTGGCAGAAGTTATCAGAAGTAAAAATGCAGGGCCTTATCAACTTACGTTTGATATTATTTTCAAAGATTTTAATGTATACAAAAAAATAAAAAAATTGAACATTATTAATGAAGATAAAATTTGTGAACTATATAAAATCCCTAAAGAAGGTGTTATTTCAGTGATCCCATATGACACAGCTAAAGCTATTAAAATTACGATTGTTAGACCCTGGCCTTCTGGAGCTATTGAAGAAACAGATGTATATGGAGCACAACAACACACCCCATTATTAAAAATAAAAGTTCCCTGGGATGAATAAACACCATTAACCACCGAGAGTGAGGTCAACCCATTGGGTTGACCTCACTCTACTGTGACATCAAAACCTATCACACCCACAATTTCTCCCTGCCTTTTTATGGGTGCTGAAATGGCCACACACGGTTTGTACGACCCGCCGGCTATGTAAACATCTGACTGGTACACATTCCCTTTTTTGGCCTCCTTAAACCATTCTCTGAAACTTACATCACTAATGAAATCCAGGTCTACCGAACAATATACAAATTTTCCATCCAGGTTATTGGTGTAGACAGCAGCAAGTTGTGGGTTTTTCCTGGCGTAGTTTCCAAGCACCTTTTCATGTTCCTCTTTTTTGAGAGAAGCTATCCTCTCATCCTGAGCTAGCTTTACAAGTTCTTTCTTGTATTTTCGTATAAGCTTTTTGTGCTCTTCCGTCAAAATCTGGCTTTGTGTGAAACGCTCTACCGTTGAATTCAACAGGTTGGAAAGCTCTATCAAGCTGTTGAAAGACCTTTCTATCTTCGAATGCTGTTCCTCCTGCTCCTGGGTCATTGCCGTTATCTGCTGTATGCTGGCAGCAGATTCCTGGGATACAGCAGACATCTGCTGTGCGGAGCTCAGCACTTCCTTGGCTCTTTCCTGCTGATTAAAGGCCAAATCTTTTATCCCGTTAACAAGGCCTCCTAATTCCCGAATTCCTTCAACAATCTTGTGAAAAGCCTTTTGAGCATTATCTGCTTTATCCAGATTATCCCTCACATTTTGTGTCGATGCTTTAATGGAATCAGTGGTCTCCTGAGACAATTTGCCTATCTCCTGAACCATGTTGTGAATTTTCCCTGCTGCCACATTGGATTCTTCCGCGAGTTTTCTCACTTCTTCTGCCACAACAGCAAAACCCCTCCCCTGCTCACCTGCTCGTGCTGCTTCTATTGCAGCATTCAGGGCCAGGAGATTGGTCTGGTTTGCTATATTGGAAACAAGGGCTGCAGCTTCACTTATCTGGACAGTCATCTTCGTGAGGCCTTCCATTTGCTTTACTGACTCCATATTGGATTCAACGGATTTTTCAATGCTTTCAACTAAGTCGTTTATTATCTTGCTGTTTTCTCTAACACTGTGCTGGATTTTTCCGATATAATCATGGGCATCCTCAGTGGTTTTATTGATATTCTGGGCAAGGTTGATCAAATCATTTATGTTGGTGGTGGTGGCCTGGGCATGTTCAGCCTGTTCCTGGACTCCTGCAGCTATTTCTCTGGCTGACGCGGAAATCTCCTTAATGGATGTGCTTGACCTCTTAATGTTTTCGTGCACATCCCCTACAGGAGTAGCAATTCGTTGAGCAGCAATTGACATCTTACCCAGTACGTCCCTCAGCGATTCGACCGTCTGTTCTGCAGCCTTTGCCAGTGACCCGGCCCACATTGATCTGGTTTCAAAGTGCTGTGTCAGCTTACCTGCTGAAATTCCTTCAATAACATCGGTTATCCGCTTTATATCTTTGAAATATTTTTTGAAAACCAGCTGGTAGATTAAAAAAGTAAACACAAGACTGATACCCAAGGCAATGCTAAAGGGCATAAAAATCTTATCAAAAGATATCCCGCTGTAAATGAGTATTATCCCTAAAAGGACTATAGGTATATACGAAATTATTGCCAGAAATATAAACAAGGTATTCATTTGATTTCCCCCCATGCGTGTGCAAATATTAAATAATTCTTATATTGTAAATAATTCTACATTTTCTTTGTTTTTCCTGTTAGTTCGTCAAATTTTAACCCCCTGAAAAAACAGGGGGTAGGTTGGGGAGGAAAAGTAGTTGCAAAAGGATGTTGTATTTTGGTCAAATGTGCATTACGAAACTTTCATAATTATTAATTACTGCATCGGCGAATTGAGAAGTCTTTACTTCAGTGGAACCTTCCATTTGCCTTGCCAGGTCATAGGTTACAATTTTCTGTTTTACCGTTGCTTCCAGGGCATTTCTTATTAAACTGGAGGCTTCATGCCATTCTAGATACTCCAGCATCAGGGCTCCAGACAGTATCAATGAGCTGGGATTTGCCTTATCCATACCGGCGTATTTTGGTGCACTACCGTGAGTTGCTTCAAACACAGCAATATTATCACCTATGTTGCCGCCGGGGGCTACACCTAGACCCCCAACCTGAGCAGCGGCAGCATCAGACAGGTAATCACCATTCAGGTTCGAGGTTACAATTACATCGTATTCATCACTCCTCAGGAGAATCTGCTGGAGCATGTTATCCGCTATCCGGTCATTAATCAAAATCCTGTCTTCTGGAATTTTACCATTGTATTTTTCATACAGTTCCTTTTCTGAAACAAACCGTTCACCATAATCCTGCTTTACCATATCCATACCCCAGTTCATAAAAGCACCTTCAGTGTATTTCATTATGTTTCCCTTATGAACAATTGTAACCCTTTTTCTGTTGTGTTTAATGGCGTATTCTACAGCTTTTTTTATGATTCGCTCACTGCCCCTTTTGCTAATTGGTTTTAAACCTATCCCGGAATCATCAGATAGGGTTACATCCAGTTCTTTTTTAAAAAAGCCAATTATCTTGAGGGCTTCGGGGCTTCCTGCAGCCCACTCATAACCGGCATACACGTCCTCCATGTTTTCCCGAAAAATCACTATGTCCAGCTTTTCCGGATGGGTTACAGGAGCCGGAACTCCCGGAATCCACTTTATGGGCCTGATACAGGCATAAAGGTCGAGCTTCTGCCGAATTGCCACATTCAGGCTTCTGAATCCACCTCCCACAGGGGTTGTTAAAGGGCCTTTTATGGCAACCCTGTATTTTTTAATGGCTTCAAGGGTTTCTTCCGGAAGCCATTCTCCTCTTTCCCTGTAAGCCTTTTCACCGGCCAGAACTTCCATCCATTTTATTTGTTTTTGCCCCATGTATGCTTTTTCAACAGCGGTATCTATCACTCTCTTTGTAGCTTTCCATATGTCGGGTCCTATGCCATCCCCTTCAATGAAAGGGATAATGGGTTTGTCGGGAACCTTCAATCTCCCATCTTTAAGGGTAATAACTTCTCCTTTAGTCATCTAACAGATCTCACCTCTCTATTTTGATTGCTTTTTAATATGATTAAGCAGGCCTCCATCCAGTATCACCTTTGAGGCTCTATCAGACAGGGTCAAATAAGTATTAAACTCAAATCCCCCGGTTTTGTTAAACACTTTTATTTCGCCTTTTTTGATACCTTCTCTCAGGTTATCTATTTCAAGCAGATCTCCCTGCTTGATTCTGTCATAATCCGCTTTATCTTTAAAACACAAAGGAAGTATTCCAAAATTAACCAGATTGTCATGGTGAATTCTTGCAAAGGATTTGGCTATTACAGCCCTGACACCCAGATACATGGGTGCTATGGCGGCATGTTCTCTGCTTGAACCCTGACCATAGTTTTCTCCCCCCACTATAATTCCTCCACCGGCTTCCTGAGCTCGGACCGGAAAGTCGGGGTCAATTCCATTAAAAACATATTGAGAAATGGCGGGAATGTTTGAGCGCAGGGGGAGTATTTTAGCACCGGCGGGCATTATATCATCAGTGGTTATGTTGTCTCCTACTTTAAGCAGCACCTGTTTGTTCAGTCGATTTGGAAGCCCATCCCTCAAGGGTAACGGTTTTATGTTGGGCCCTCTTCTAATTTTGACCCGATCAGGATCATCTGCAGGTAGAATGATCATCCCATCATCTACAATGTATTTAGTGGGTTCTTTTATCTCAATCAAATTACTGATAAATGGCCTGGGATCTGTAATCTTCCCGGTTATGGCCGCGACAGCAGCCGTCTCAGGGCTTGCCAGATAAACCCGGGCATCGGCAGTGCCGCTTCTACCCTTAAAATTCCTGTTGGAAGTCCTTACGGAAACCCCTCCAGATGGCGGTGACTGACCTACACCAACACACGGGCCACAAGCGCATTCAATAATTCTGGCACCTGCCGCAATAAATTTCTCGATAATGCCATCCCTTGCAAGCATTTGAAATACCTGCCTTGAACCTGGTGCAACAACCAGGCTGACATCGGGGTGAACTCTTTTGCCCTCCAAGATCGCTGCAGCCTTGGCCATGTCTGAATAGGATGAATTGGTGCAGCTGCCGATATACACCTGATCTACTTTTATCCCTTCTAAATCCCCGACTTTTACTACATTATCCGGGCTGTGAGGCATAGCTACCATTGGTTCAAGTTCATCAAGGTTTACATAAATAACACGGTCATATTCTGCATCTTCATCGGGTTTGAGCTCAATCCAGCCTTTTTCTCTTCCCTGAGCCTTCATAAATTCAAAAGTGCGCTCATCACTGGGGAAAATTGAAGTGGTGGCTCCCAGCTCTGCACCCATATTGGTTACAGTCGCCCTTTCAGGCACACTGAGAGTCGCCACTCCCGGTCCAGTGTATTCCATTATCATGCCAATTCCACCCTTAACGGTTAAACACCGCAGGATTTCCAGGATTATATCTTTGGCTGAGACACCGGGTCGAAGTTTCCCTTCTAAAACAACACTTACCACTTCCGGCATTTTCATATAAAAGGGCTGACCGGCCATTGCCATAGCAACATTCAACCCTCCTGCTCCAATGGCCAGCATTCCCAGGCTTCCGCAGGTAGGGGTATGGCTGTCTGATCCCAAAAGGGTTTTCCCCGGCACTGCAAACCTGTGCAAATGGACCTGATGACAGATCCCATTCCCCGCCCGGGAAAAATACATTCCATATTTTCGGGCAAAACTCTGGAGAAACAGGTGATCATCAGCATTTTCAAAACCCACCTGTAGAGTGTTGTGGTCTATATAACTCACGGAAAGTTCCGTTTTCACCCTCGACAGCCCCAGAGCTTCAAATTCCAGGCAAACCATAGTGCCCGTAGCATCCTGAGTTAATGTCTGGTCGATTTTTAAAGCAATCTCTTCCCCGGGTTCTATTTTTCCATCCAAAAGGTGGTTCTTTATGATCTTTCGTGATAAATTCTCACCCATACACACCTCACCTTTCTTCCCTTTAATGAACATGCTTTGATTGTCTTCATGATTTTGGTCCAGCAACTCATCACAGTCAAAGCTGAAACAATTACAGAAATCAACAATACACACATTCAACATAGATGGCATTTTTTTCTTTAACATTCCTGCTTTAGTTGTTGACAGAACCGTAACAGTCGATTGGGAAACGCAAAAATAGTAGCCTCTAGCATTTTTGTTTATTCACTGGCACTTACATTCTTTTTCTTTTTCATCAAATCTATCACAAAAGGATATGCTATTGACAAAGCTGCCAGTATTAAAAGCACAATAGAGATCGTCGATGATACAAAAATCTTCAGACTACCGTCAGAAAGAGTCAAAGCCTGTCTGAAAGACTGTTCCATTGATCCACCGACTATTGCTGCAAGAATTAATGGTGCGGTAGGGATTTTAAGTTTTTTCATGAAATATCCCACCAAACCAAAGAGCAGCAATAAATAAAAATCCACTATGCTGTAATTCAAAGTATAAGTACCTACAAAAGCCAAGCCTAAAATAATTGGATACAATATTTTAGGGGGTACTGCAAGAATTTTTACTAACAAACCGGCTAATGGGATATTAATTATTGCAAGGATTATGTTCCCCACATACATACTGCTGATAACTCCCCATGCAACATCTGCATTGTTTTGGAAAAGCAGTGGCCCGGGTTTCAAGCCCAGCATCATTAAAGCTCCCATCATTATCGCAGTTGTTCCCGAACCAGGCACACCCAGAGTTAACATAGGAATTAAAGCCCCAACCGAAGCCGCATTATTAGCCGCTTCAGGTGCTGCCAGACCTTCTATGGCACCTTTACCGAAACGCTCAGGTTCTTTGGCCAATTGTTTTTCATTGTTGTATGCAACCATTGAAGCCATTGTTCCTCCTGCACCCGGCAGTACTCCTATCAAAAAACCCACAGGGGCACTTCTAAGAATAGGTAATACACATCGCCTCCACTGTTCACGGGTAACCCATATTCTCCCGAATTTTGTTGTCCTTAGTTTGCTAGAAACATCAATAGATTCATAAAACTTAAAAACCTCTCCCAGGGCATACATACCAATAATTACTACAAGAAAATCAATTCCTGTTTGAAGCTCCAGCACCCCAAAGGTAAACCTCGGAACACCTGATTGAAGGTCTATCCCAACTGTCGAAATCATTAATCCTAAAAGCATGGAAATTAATCCTTTAATTAAATTTCCTTTTGAAATTGCAGCTGTTGCAGATAAGGCAAACACCATCAGCGAAAAATATTCAGCAGGACCGAATTTTAAAGCAAATCTCGCTACTGGAACTGCTAAAAGTGTCATGACCACTACAGCAATTATTCCACCAATAAAGGATGCAATTGCCGAAATCGCAAGGGCTGGCCCGGCTTCGCCTTTTTGAGCCATTGGATAGCCATCGAAAGTAGCTGCTATTGCTGCTCCATCTCCAGGAGTGTTTATCAGTATTGAACTTCTTGACCCTCCATACATTGCTCCATAATAAATACCACACATGGTAATTAAAGCTGAAGCCGGATTCATTGAAAAGGTCATGGGTAACAAAACAGCAATACCAGTAGCAGGACCAATGCCAGGAAGCATACCCATAATAGTTCCAAAAAGCCCTCCTACCGCTACCAGTATTAAATTGGTAGGAGTTAATGCTACAGAAAAGCCATAGGCCAGATTAGCCAAAACATCTTCCATGTATTTTCACCTCCAAACCCATCACATTAAGGCAAGCTTATTCCCAACAATTTCCCAAACACATACCATATACTTCCACTGAAGACAAGTGAAACAATTATATTTATGGTCCATTTTCTTTTCCCATTGATCAGAAAAAAAATTGCACCAAGGAACAATGTTGTTGATATGACAAAGCCAAATCTCTCAAATATAAACGCATAAATCAAACCAAAAGCTACAGTTAGTGTAATCAATGTTATTGTTTTCTTATTTTTCCTATGTGTCTTGCCTTTTTCTTTGTTCCGATATACACCTTTTTTGATTTCAGTAAGCAGCAAACCCAGGCCGCAAATCAACATAATTATTCCCAACGCAGCAGGAAAATAAATAGGTGATAAGGGATCACCTATCGGAGCCTTTGGTAAATAAAAAGCTTGAACAGTGTATATTACCCCAATAATACAAGCAGCAGCTCCTACAATTAGGTTTGAACTCATAAATATTCATAACCCCCTTTTCTCGAGAAAGCTTGCTACACACCAAATTCAAGATCCGTATTATTACACGGGACAGCGGGAATACTCGCTGTCCCGTGCTTTTGGATTATTGTTGTTTCAACATACCAATTTCTCTTAATATTTCCTTATACTCTTCATTGGTTTTTTCTATAAACTTCAAGAATTCTTCAGGTCCAAGAAAAGCTTCATTCCATCCATTTTTTTCGCACATCTCTTTCCATTGATCTGTTTCTACCATTTTAATTAAAGCAGCTACCAGGTAATCAACCGCATAGTCAGGCATTTCTGGAGGACCAAAGAGACCACGCCAGTTTTCAAAAGTTGTGTTTATACCCTGCTCAATTAAAGTTGGAACCTCAGCCAGCTTTCCTGCTCCAATTCTCTCTGCAGATGTTACTGCCAGAGCACGTATATCTCCACTTTCCAGTGCCCCTACAACTTCTGAAGCTCCTGTTGAGAACAGGTCCACATGGCCTCCCATTAATTGAGCCAAACCTTCATTACCCTGATAACTTATATACTCAATTTCTTTCAGGTTTTTAACTCCGGCAGCCTTGGCAGCTTTAAGAAATGCGATATGGTCCATACTCCCTGGAGATGAACTGCCTGCTATTTTAACACTTTTAGGATCTTCTTTCAGTGCTTCCATTACATCATTAATAGTTTTATATGGAGAATCAGGGTGCACTACAAAAATTCCATAATCCATAATCAGCCTTGTAAGAGGTGTAAGGTCTTTGTAACTAAGTTTAGTGGAACCATTCAAATTAATAAGCAACAAAGGTGGGGAATAAACAATCACATGGTATGGACTTCCTTTTTTCTCCTGCATATAAGCCAAACCGACGGCTCCACCACCACCGGGTTTGTTTATAACTGGCATAGGTTGCGATACCAGCTTCTGGTCTTCCAAAACTTTGGCAACTGTTCTTATCGTCGTATCCCAACCCCCTCCCGGGCCCCCTGGAGCTATAAACTCAAAGGGTTTAACAGGATATTCTGCTTCCTTATTATCTTTTTTGCCTTCACCTGCCTGATTGTCTGAAGAACAACCTGCTAAACTTAAGACCAACAACACCAAAACAACAACCCCAACAAGCCCCACACTGCGTTTCCTTAAAAATCTCACTTGTTAATCCCCCTTGTAAATGGATTTTTGATAATCAATTACATTTGATTTGTCAATTCTCCATTAACCACCTCCTTCATTTAAAACTATCCCATTACTCCCACGGTATCCTTATTTCCAGCAGAGGCACATGTTGTTGAGCGGCATGCATGTCTGTTTCTCCTACACTCCCCTGGGGTCTGGGTCTTACCAATGTGGCCTTTACAGCATTTGCTGCATCATAATACACAAACTCAGTAATTTCATCTTCTGAAACACCGTAAAGTTTTGCTATCAATT
>DFNM01000012.1 GCA_002376045.1 Firmicutes bacterium UBA3567 | reverse complement strand
ACAAATCATACCTCCTCTTTGTGTGTCTTACCAGTCTTATGGTTCCCCGATTTTGACACATTTATAAACAACACGCATAAAAAAAATAAAGCATGTTTATGAAACTATATCATCCATAAACATGCGCCTTATGTGTTTGGGTATTCTTCTGTAAGGTCTCTTCGAATACTTGTTCTTTAATATATTAAACTTGTTTAAATAGCGCCTTATAGTCCTGGGGTGGACATCGCACAAAACCGCGATTTCCTCTAAAGTTAATCTGTTGTTAATATGCTGCTTTACAAGCCAGTCTTTGTTCTTGTAAGGCTTAAGTTTATTCATAGGCACGGCTCCTTTTTGCTTTTAGTAAAAGTATACATTAAAAAAATTGGTAATTAAATATGAAATTTGTCTTAATTTGTTAGTTCTATATTCCTATTTTTGATAAAAGATTACAACATTCTATGCTCTACCAGCATTGGCACTGTCAGCCCCTATAGCAATCTTCTACCACCGAGTTATCGCCCATGCCGGACGCACTAAAAAAAGACCGGCAGCATATACCACTACCGGCCTTTCGACCATTCTGCGTTATACAGTTTAACCCTATCGGGTTTACAGCAGCTTTGATTCAGCTTCACCAATAACCTTATCCAAAATCTCAACCATTTCATCCATCTCTTCTTTGTTTATCACAAGGGGTGGAGTGATAAGGATGGAATCACCTTTAACACCATTATAGGCACCTTTCGCCGGATATATTATCAATCCATTATCAAAACAGCCTTTTACTACAGCTTCTGTTGCTCCTTCTTTTGCAGCAAAGAAAACTTTCTTTTCTCTGTCTTTTACAAATTCTATTCCCAGCATCAATCCTTTACCCCTTACCTCTCCAATCATGGGATGTTTCTCCATCAATTCTTCAAATCGCTTCTTCAGATATTCGCCTTTTTCTCTTGCGGCTTCTACAAGATTGTGTTCTTTGATATACAGCAGCACTCTGTAACCTACCGCTGTGGATAACGGGTTGGAAGCAAGGGTATGACCCGGTGCAAAGGTCCCTGAGCCCTCTTTTATAGTGTTGTAAATTTTATCACTTACAGTTATACCGGATAACGGTGTATAGCCCGCACTTACACCTTTACCGAAACAAATTATATCCGGTTCAACGTTCCAGTGTTCTATTCCAAAGTTCTTACCTGTTCGACCAAACCCTGTTATTACTTCATCAGCTATCAATAATACATCATATTCATCACAGATTTCCCGGATAATTTTGTAATATTCAGGCGGGCCATAAATGGCTGCTCCTGATGCGCCAATCAAAGGTTCTGAAATAAATCCCGCTACATATTCAGGTGTCATCTGATGGATTACATGTTCCAGCTGTCTCGCACAGTAACAGTTGCATTCAGGATATGTTTTTTCAAACAGACAGTTGTAACAGTATGGTGGATACATATCTGGGAAATTGTGAAGCAGTGGCGTGTATCTGAATCTCCTCCTGATATTGCCTGACAAGGATAGAGCTCCCAAAGTTATTCCATGGTAGCTGGTCCATCGGGATATAATCCAGTATTTAGAAGGCTTACCCTTATCAAGGAAATACTTCCTCGCCATCTTTATCGCCAATTCCGTTGCTTCAGATCCACTGTTGGCATAAAAACTCCAGTTAACACTACCGGGGGCCATCTCTGCTATCATGCTTGAGAGTTTTTGGGCAGGTTCACTGGTAAACTGAAACCTGTAAGCAAAGGTTATCTTTGAAGCCTGCTCCCTCATCGCTTCAACTATTTCCGGAACTGCATGACCGAGGCTGGCAGTCATAGCTCCACCGCAGCCATCAAGATATCTGTTGCCGTCCTTGTCGTAAATATATACTCCTTTACCATAATCAATTACTGGCATCTTCCTCCTTAAACTAGGATGAATCGTGTAGTCTTTCATTGACTGTTCTAACCTCCCAAAAATTATTTCTTTCCCCCATTCCGGTTTCAAAAATCCCCCGTTTGTACATTGAGTATTTCCACATATTAAACAAAATTCCTGCTTGATTTAAAAAAATATTATGGCTATGCCTTTTAAACCACAAAACCACAATATGTAGTGTCAAACAATATCCGAAATATCAAAATATTGCGCTCAAGACAATACTTTGACGAGGTCCTGGCAGTCTTTATAATTTGTGTTGACATTTAAGCATCAGATGAATACAATAATACTAATGAAAAAAACTTGCTAGAGTGGGGTTTTAGTCTGGCTTTTAATGGAGTGGATGCAATGTCTGAATACTTTGTTCAAACAAAAAAAGTTTTGGGAAGCATACTTGCTATAAATTTATTGGTGAGTGTATCGAAGATCAGCGTTGCTCTATACATCCATTCTGCAGCTTTATTGGGAGACGGTTTCCACTCCCTTGCTGATGGAATGTCTAATATCATCGGACTTATAGGATTAAAAATCGCCGAAAAACCCGAAGATGAAAATCATCCCTATGGGCATAAAAAATTTGAAAACATAGCAAGCCTGGGAATAGCAATACTCCTTTTTGTATTGGGGTTTAACCTTTTTGTTTCTACTGCTAAAAATTTTTTTGCATACACCCAAATAATTATCACTCCCGCCGTGTTGGTATTTATGGTTATAACTCTGGTAATAAATGTTTTCGTTGTGTGCTATGAAAAAAAGAAAGGTAGAGAGCTCAACAGTGATATTTTATTAGCAGACTCGGAACATACAAAAAGCGATATTCTAATTACATTATCGGTAATAATTGGTCTAATATTGACAGAACTAGGATATTTTTTGGTCGATAAAACAATTGCAATGGGAGTATCCATATTAATCTTAAAAGCAGGATATGAAATTTCCAAGCAGGGAATCAAAGTTTTATCCGACAGTACGGTGGTTGACCCTTTAAAAATAAAAAAATCGATTTATAAAAAATTTAAAGAAGTTAGGAAATGCTATAAAATAAGAACTCACGGTAGAGAAGATGATATTCATGTTGACCTGCACATTAAAGTAGATGCGGATACACATCTCAACAAGGCTCACAGACTAACACACCAAATAGATGAGCATTTAAAAAAGGAATTTCCAGGGATAAAACATACCTTTATCCATGTGGAACCCTATGAAAAGCAGTAAATTTTACCATCCAGGTTTTCTCCCCCTCCTGGTAGCTCCTTAATAGACTTCCATCCAGGCTATAGCTATGTTTGACCCCCCCCCAAAAAATAACTTCAACTCTTGTTTAGCATTGAAATCATTTGAACCTATGTAATAATTTTCACAATTTGTCTACTGCCTTTTTAACCATATTTAATGCTTTAACTCGAGTTTTGAAAATTTCCCACGTTTTTCCATCTGGATTACTATTGTATCAATTTCTTCCGAATTTTTCGCTCCTTCAGTGACTGGATTGACCCTCTAATTTTGGGCAATTAAGCCTTAATGTTCATGAAATCGTAGAATTTCATTACCGCTCATTGCCCTTTGATTTTAGCCAATTTGTTTCATTCCGTCAAGGGTAAAGGCTGGCGCCCACGCCTCGCTCGCCCTTGACTCCATTCACGAATTTGGATATGAAATAATCAGCAATGAACGGCCGAAACATTATG
>DFNM01000117.1 GCA_002376045.1 Firmicutes bacterium UBA3567 | reverse complement strand
GCATCTCTCCTTAAACCTTAAATTCTGGGATTCATTTAATTCTCATAACATATATTTGACATTGTTTCATACATTCCTTCAAATTCCGGCCAAATATTGTTAAATAAAAAGACCGCTTTGAAAGCGGCCTTCTATCTATTCTTCCAGGCTTTCAGCCTCAAGTTCCAAAACAACCCTGCTGTTCTGCCCCTCTATTTCAACTTCCATACCGGGCTTCAATAGGGTTAATTGAGCTTCATCTCCATCAAGTTTTATTTTGCATTCAGGTACGATTTCATACGTGTAATCTTCTCCATCCACCTCTACAACAATTTTGTTCACATCACCTATCGCAATCTGCCTCAGCACTCCTTTTTGTGCTTTATATTTATATACGCACCTACTTAAAATTTTGTAGGGGTAGGTAGCCATCCAACTCCTGGATAAAAAGGCGGTACAGCCTCCATCAGGCTGTAACCCTGTACATAAAAAAGTTCCCCTCCCGCCCTTAAAAGACAGCAAGGAAAAAAGTTAATACACAGAACCTCTAAGGATGGGTTCCGTCAAAGAAACCGGGGAAACACAGCCTTTACCCCAACCCGACCCTCGATAGTTAGGGAGTAAGCCTCAGCATGATAAAACTCAGCTGTGGATATGCCTCAGTTGCAATTGTAAATGGAAAACTTCTGCCTATCCTGATGAACCATCAGGTTTATCTCTCCCAGCACGTCATCCAATCCCACAGCTTTTATACCGTTTTACCATTTTTCTGTAGTCCTCCCCGCTCATGTTTAAATTCAATTTATTCAGGTTGAATCCTCTGTTCCTCCTGTGTCTGGGAGTTACCCTGATTACAACATTATTTTGATTTTGTTCAGTGTTAACCCGCTCGGATTGTGCTCTCTCGTGTTTTTTTGAAAATCCTGGTTTTGTTTTATCAATCTCCCTCTGCACTTCACCTTTCAACCATATCCCCCCTTATTGTTTGCTTTAACCTTTGACGGCTTCCTTTTTATTCGAGGCATCAGATTTGCCATGTACTGTTTTTCAAACCATCCATAGTTTGCCAGCTTTCTGTACTCCTCTGCATACCTTAATTGAAAGCTCTCATTTTCGATCTTTTTCTGCTGTAGTTTGTCAAGCTGTTCTTTTTTATCAGCCTGTAGTTCCGCTGCCTGAATAGGAGTCCGGCCGTTTGATTCTAAGTCTTCATCCTCTTTAAACACCTCTCCCCTTAGCTGTGAACATTCCTGCTGCAAAACCTCATCTTCTCTCACCTCATCCCATTCCTGCATATCTTCTGCTGGCAGTAATGCTTTTGCTGTATCAACAATCCCTTCTGGTTTAATGATTTCAGGTGCTTGATATTCTTCTTCAATATGGGATCTGATTTCTATCATAACCGTTAAAACTACTTCTGCAGTAACCTTTTTGGGAATTATAGCTATGCTCTTTTTCAAAAACTCTCCCAGACTGCCCTTTATAAAATTACTGGCTACCACCTTTACATCTTTAAGGTTTAAACTTAAACTGATGTGAATGTCTTCATCTTTTTGTATTTCTCTGGTTGGCCTTACAGGTATAACTGTGTAGAAAAGTTTGGTCATACATTTGACCCTGTAATCCTGCTGTTTTTCCTTGAAACAATACACAAGGTCATAACTGCCAAAAACCAGGTAGACATTCTCTGCTTTTTTTCTGTAATGTAAGTTTATATTTCCTATCTCAAAATTGTTTTCTTCAGGGTCATCTCTAATAGTAAATTCAAAAGTATGTTTCAATCTTTTATAGCTTTTACCCACTACTTCCTTAAAAATTTCCACTAACTCCACCCCCCTTTCGTGGCATCTACACATCAACAATTTTATAATATTTTATTCCTTTACAACAAAGAGTGTTACAAGAACAAAAGCAGGCAAAGTCCATAACAACCTGCCTGCTTTTTGCTGACCACCGGTCAGTTTATCTTTTTTTGCTCTTTCAACAGTGTACTGGTTTGGTCATGCTCTTTTGTGGATTTGTCAGTACAATCACTCCATTTTTTCTGTTTTTAAGAATTTTTTCTACCTCCTCAGCGGAATATCCTCGACGCTGCAAATTCCTTAAAATGGTATCCTTTTTTGTTATTACCTTAATGGCCAAGCTCTACCCCTCCTGACAATGTTTTACCTTTATTAATATACTATTCGAAAAAGCTTTTTTTTGCTCAAAAAAACTTCAAACAACTTTAACACTAATTATTCGAAATTCATATTATATATCAAAACCAAAACACATAGAACCTCACACCACCAGTCTTGCCTCTACACTTTGTTAAATTTGAAGTTTTTTGCTTCCAGTTAAATTAATTTTAATACATGAAAGGAGTGAATTAAATGTCAGGACCAGCCATTGATCCTGAAGGCAACTTTCTCCAACCAGGTGATTGCCCAATAGACCCCTATACCGGGGAACCTGTATGTCCTCCCACAAGGGAAAAAGACTGCCTGTTAGTCGAAAAGGTGTATGACCAGTGTTTTAAAGAAGATATCATCACAAGATCCTTCGAGATTCCGACTGGTAGTGGTGAGCCCTGTGAAGGCGTTGATCTAAGCCTCGTAGATAGAGTTGACTGCACTGTAGTTTCTGCTGACTGTGAAGTGGTTGATGTTAGCAATCCCATTGATACCAACATAAGGATCGTAACCGTACGCCAGGACATCACTATCAAGATTGACCTTGTTGATGAAACTCCCGGTGGTGACATTATACTGTGCTCCTTTACCGAAACCATCGATGATTTCTTTAATGATGCCCAGCTTTTCATACCTTCTTCCGGTGCAATGTTCGGAGCAGCTGGAGGGCCCTTTGTTTTCTGTGATGTTGTGGGATCAACCTGCTTCTGCAGGCTGGAAACTACCGGCCCCGGTGAACTCCCCACAAGAGTTATATGCACTGTAAAAATTTGTAAAATAATAGAGGTAATAGCCCTTGTAAAACTCCTGGTACCTGTATACGGATTCTGTGTGCCAAGACCCTGTGAAGCAGCTCCTCAGCAGCAAGAAATCCAGTGTCCTCCAATTGAAGATTTGTTTCCTCCTCAACCAGAAACCACCGATCCATAAGTCCATAAGGGTAGTCCATAAGGGTAAAGAAAAAGGCTGTTGGCTATTTTCCAACAGCCTTTTTCCTTTTACACCCCATAACACTTTCCCAACAGGAGGAATATATTGTAGTACAAATTTTTTTATTTTTGGAGGGAGTAAAATGCAAAAGGATGTGTGGAAACTGGGTGAAAGGGATGGAGCACTGATTATTAACTGGACCCTGACATTGTGGTGTAATTACAGCTGTAGTTACTGCAGGCAGTCCCATCAACGGGAAAATCATGCCTTTGATGTTTACCCCGTTAAGCAGTGGATTCAGGTTTTTGTAAACCTGGCTCCCAGAAGGCTGGCACTGGTTATAACGGGTGGTGAACCCTTTCTGGATAGAAAACCTTTCAGAACTCTGCTTGATGCCCTATCTAAAATGGAACACGTGGACAACGTCCGAATTGACACCAATGGCAGCTGGGATGCCGATTATTTCTCCCGGATAGATTGCTCCAAGTTTTTTCTAAATGTATCCTATCATCCTTCCATGACAGACCTGGATTCATTGGTAAAAAGGGTTAAGACCTATCTCGACATGGGAGCAAAGGTAGAAATGATTGATTTCGTGATGGCACCCCAACAGGTAGAGGAATTTTTCCGCTGTAGAGAATACTTCCTCAAACTGGGTATCAAGACCAATCCCAATCCCCTTATGGGAAGCACAGTCCCCTACAGCAGAGAAATGCTGTCCCTGTTAGGCCAATACCTGCACCCCTTTGACCTGGGTTTTAAAACAGGGGCTGTATCTCCAAAAGGGAAGCTGTGTCGGTTCCCTGCAGCGGGGCTGCTCATGGATGGAAAGGGAAATCTCAAAAGCTGTGATGACATCACCGTTATTGGAAACCTAATAAAAAACGGATTGCCAAAGATGCCTCAAGAGCCACAACCTTGTAAGCTAAATCAGTGCCGCTGTATAATAATGTACTCATGCCTGCTGGACAGCCCAAGGGCCAGAAACAGTCTCAATATTCTAAAAGATTATGTGCAGCAGGCCATTTTAAAGTAGGTAAACCAAAATGCCAAAAATAATCATAACAGGCTACTATGGTGAAGGCAATCTGGGTGATGATGCCATCCTGTTGGGAGTAATTGAAGGAATCAAACAATACTGTCCTGATCTTGAATTTCAGGTTGTGGCTGCCAGAAGAGAGCTTTTACCAGAACAAACCAGGCCCTATTTCCTCCCTGGTAATGATTTGACTCAGGTGTATAACAGCATAAAGGTCAGCGACCTTGTAGTATGCGGAGGGGGCGGCCTGTTCCAGGATTATTACGGTCACGATCTTTTGGAATGGTTTCACGGAGCGCGCATGGGACTGAACTATTACCTGCGCAATCTTTTTATAGCCCAGGTGCTGGGAAAACCCACAATGGTATATGGCGCCGGTGTAGGCCCTCTTCAAACCACAACCGGTCGTCAAATGGTAAAACTGATACTGAGTAATACTGATACAGTTACAGTTAGAGATGTTCATTCTCACAACCTGCTGGCTGAATTAGGGGTTGATTCCCTTGTTACCGGGGATCCGGCACTGCGCACACAACCGGAAAAGACTACATGGCATCCAGAAAGTCAGGGACCCTTTATAGGGCTATCTTTACGAAACTGGTCTAACCAACCCCATTATGATGTGGTAGTTTCATGTTTAAAATGGCTTGTGAAGGAATTCGAGTTCAAGATTTTGCTTTTCCCTATGGACCAGTGTGATATAGACAAAAAAATTTTATCCAAAGTCAGGGAACAGCTTCCATCTGGGCAGGCTCATTTTATCCCGTCGGAATTGACCCCCGGGCAGACAATGTACGTTATGCAGCGATGTTCCTTCCTTTTGGGAATGCGGCTGCATTTTGCCATTTTGGGCCATGGAGCAGGGGTTCCGGTTATTGCCCTGTCTTATGACAAAAAGGTGGAAAGTTATATGGAACGAATGAATCAGTCAGATTTGTGTATAAATTGGGGCAGTCTCGATACAACCAAGCTTAAAGAAATGTGCAGGCTTGTAATCTCCCAGAACTCAAATATAAGGGAGAAAATCAAGAAAACCTTCCTTGAGCTGAAAAAACAGGAGGAAACCAATGCTTTGCTGGCAAAACAACTGCTTTTTACCAAACCCAATGTTTAAAACCCTCCAGGTCTATACCTGCAGGGTTTTAAATTACAACACTTCTTGAGCTACTTTCAACACTTTTTCGGCACGATCAACATAGGTATGGTGTTGATACACAAAACGTTGACCATTTGTAGCTATTGTTTTCCGTTCCTCTTCCCTTTCAAGGAAATAATCCGCAATTTTTAGGGTCTCTTCCCTGGACCTGCTCCATACCAGATGTTTTCCATACTCGAACAGGTGGGCATGGGCTTTGGTGTATTGTGTCAGGTAGAAAGCCCCACATCCCAGGACCTCAAAGGTCCTCATGCTTGTTTGGGTTCGAGAAGAATCATCACAGTGGACCCCCAGCACGATTTTAGCAGATGAGTAGACCTGTGGGAGATCTTCATAAGGTAATATTCCTCCATAATACTTATCAGGAATCGTAACTGGTCTTCTTTTGTCCTGCCACCAGTTACCCCAGACTTTAATATCATAACCCCTTTCCACGAACGGCATTATTATGCTCCTAGCCGCATCGTAGCGTATATCATAGTTGCTGCCGACAAAAACAATGTCGTGTTTGTATTTTTTAGCGGGAGGAGTGGTCCAATGAAACTCGGGATTACATGCAAAAAGCAGCGTTTCCGCTCTGATACCTTTTTTTGCGTATTCCTCTATGCATTCCTCAGCCGTTGTGAAAACGACTTTGCTGTGCCTGGCATAAGACATGGAGATCCAGTTGATATGAACCGGGTCTTCAATAGCCCAATAAAACAGGTTTGCCCTCATCTTTTTGATACCGTTAAACAGAGCGGGTTGGTGCAATCCTGAATGGCCCTCGGCCAAAACTATATCCGGTTTAAATTCCTCCAAAACCTGTAACAACTTGATTTCCTGCTGGTTTCTATTGATTCTCCACATGGGAAATATTCTTACCTTACAGCCTTTCTTTACAAAACCTCTTGCCAGTCCATACTTGATTACAGGAGCATCATTGACAAACAAAATCCTCATGGAAATCACCTGTTCCTATAATTTTTGATTAAATCAATTATTTTTTCCACTCTAAAATTCCAATCGTTTTGTTTTGCCGTTAAAATCCTTTTTTGAATTTTATCCAGGTCTTTTTCCCCTAAAGCTCTCTCAACTTTGTTGAGAAAATCATATTTATCTTTTCCTATATAAATGATGTCCTCAAATTTTTTTACTTCAGGAATGGCTGTTGAAACAATGGGTTTACCTGTAGCCAGGTATTCCCACATCTTTATGGGATTTGCACTTTCGGTAACTATATTAATTTTGAAAGGGATCAAACACACATCAAAGCAGCTCAAATAACCGGGTAAATCTCTGTAACCTTTTATACCCAAAAAAACTATATTGGCGTTTTGTTTATAAATTTTTGTGTTAACTCCATAGACAGGACCAATAATTATAAAACTCCACTCTGGTCTAGAATTAGCCAAAAACTTAATTAAATCTGTGTCTACCCAATCATAAAAGGCTCCTACAAACCCTATTATCGGTTTTCTTATCTTGTGCATAACCTCCGGAATACCACCCCTGTATTTATAGGCTTTGTTGAAGTGTTCAAAGTCAACTGCATTTGGGAGGAGGTATGTGTTATCATTGATGGCTTTCATTTTGTTATACAGCCGTTCTGCACTGGTAAAAATAAGATCGGATTTTTGGGCCAGTTGTGTCTCCATTTCCGCTATATTTTTATCAGACCAGGTAAAACCGGACCACTCATCAATGCATTCGTAACAGATCAGTTTTGGAGAAACTTCGCTGATATAATTTACTGATTCCGGCAGATACGTGATTACAACGGGATCCTTAAATTCCAATTTTTCCATTACAAACTTCAATATTTCCGATTTTACTCTATAATTAAAGGCTTCCAGGGATACATTATCAGGGTCATCTCCCCTCATAACATTACTGAAGTTTTTGCACAGTTGAATTGTTGAAAAAACCCATAAGGATTTATCTATTTCAACCAGGCGTTTTTCCCACAATTTCGGATTTGTCAATTTTTCTTTTATTTCATAGTATCTTACCGGATATGAATGGTTCAGAAAAACCACTCTGTTGTTTTTACTGAGTCTTAACATCAACTGTTGAGGACGCTGCCACAAAAAATCCCACCGTGTTGATGAAATGCAAATAATATCATATCCCATCGATATTCTCCTCTCCTCGATAAATCTTTCCTCGATAAATCTTCTCGATTTTTTGTGTTATCTTCCTGATATCGAAAAACTGCTCGGCAATTTTTCTGCTTTCCCTGCTCTTTATTTCCCAAAACTGCTGGTTTTGTAATTTGATAAGGTCATTTATCAGTGCTTTCGTATAATTCGATAAATGCCTTTTGCGTGTTAAGATCATGGCCTTAAAATTCCTCTGGTCTATTACTCCTCCATATCCCTTAGGGCTCAGCAGAAGTGTTGGTCTTCCGGAAGCCATCCCTTCAATGGCAACCCGCTCTGAACCCAGTATGATATATGAATTAGCCATAATCTCTGGAATATCATACCTTTCTCCCAACAACCTAATGGTATTCCTGCCTATCTGTTTATTGGCTACTTTAACCTCTTCTTCAATCACACCATAGTAAGGACCGTTTCCCACAAATTGGAATATTAATTCGGGTAACTTTCTGCTTATCTCAGGAATGTTTTTGATGAGCGTTAAAGCCGCTTTTTCTTTTCTATCTCCATAACGGCTTATATGTGATACAGTGTTTTTTGATTTTCCCGAAACAGGCTGGGGTTTAAACTCTTCAAGGTTTACTCCATTTGGAACCAAGAAAATTTTATCGTGAGCTATGGGAACATTTTTGATATTAATTAAAAAGTTTTTTACAGAATAATCTACTACTATTACAAAATCTACTGCCTTTGCCACTTGAAATCCCAAAGGAGAACGGTCTAAATAGATGTCATACAGTCCATGAACAGTAACACCAAATTTTATATTAAACTTTTGTGCCAGTTTATAAGATTCTAATATGCTTGCAAATTGATGGCTATGGATCACGTCTATTCTAACTGTTTTGAGAAAACCACTCAAATCGTTATAGCTTTTGTCGATCAACCTTATTCTGTTCTGTTTTAGAACTCTTTTTTTAGGAGAACTAAACGCCCATGAAGCAACATAAACTTGATGACCATTTTCATTGAGCTGTATAGCAAGAGCCGTTATATGGCTCTCAGCCCCTCCCATCTCCAGCCTGTCACAGTTTATTAAAATATTAATTTTTACCACCCTTTTCCTTTAATTTTGTTTAAAATAACCTCATTCATGGTATCAAACCTCTGTTTCCATGAATTTGAGGCTGCAAATTTCTTGTAATATTCTCTGTTGCCTGTTCCTTCGGTAATGGCTCTTCTGATTGCCCTTTCTGCTTCTGATTCGGTTGAATAAAGAAACAATCCTTTGACTGCTTTAGTCTCGGGTAGTGCGCGGGCAACTACAGGTTTCCCTGCAGCCAGGTATTCATACATCTTCACCGGATTGGTCGATTGAGAAATTCTGTTATCCAGAAAGGGAATCAAACCCACATCAAAATTCAAGACATATTTGGGAAGCTGATCATACTTTTTCATTCCCAAAAAAAATACATTTTCAAAACTCCTGGAAAAATTGTGTTTATCACCAACAAACACGAAAGACCACTGAGGATTTCTCCTTATAAGATGGTCCAACAACTCCAAATCAACCCATCGGGGATTTAACGAACCGCTGAATCCAATTACAGGTTTCTTTGCATTCAACATGTCAAGGGGTGTTTCCCTTTGTATATCAAAATGCTCAAAATCCACACCATTCCGAACAAGATACACGTTATCATGCACCTGCTTTATATTCTCATATAATTTGATGGAAGAAGTAAAGACGATATCACTCTTCTTCAGCATTTTCTCCTGGTGTGGATCGTGCTCTTCAAAATCATCTGCACAATCATATATTATTAAGCTGTTTTGTTTTCGCTCAACCCATTGATGAAAAGCCGGGAAATAAATAACATAAATTACATTTTTCCATTGGCTTTTATCAACAAGATCAAAATCTTTGCACACATACAGGTTTTTTTCAATTTCCTGGGGTGCTATCCCTTTTATCTGGGATGGATTCCTATAATAAACAGGGTATCCTGCTCTGGCAAACTGCTGGCTGACGTGCTGAACCCTTTGAAACAAAAAATCCCAGTCGATAGAAGCGAAAACTACTACTACAGGCTTCAATTCCTCCACCCTCTCCAAAAGTGTGTTTGTTAATATATTATATTTTCGAGCAATTTATTCTGTGTAAAAATAAGGTTCTTTTCAATTTTAGCTGAGTCAAATGCCATGCAAATCCAATCCGGTCAATAGTTAAATCATTATGGCTTTCTCCCGGGTTCTGTCAAGGGTAAAGGCTGCGCCCCCAGCACTCAATCAACTTTT
>DFNM01000145.1 GCA_002376045.1 Firmicutes bacterium UBA3567 | reverse complement strand
CTAACCAACCCATGTATCTCTCCAGGCAAAGTTTGTTACATATATTCGCTTAACTGGCGCTTTCTCTGTCACCCAACTGAACCGCTAATATCTTGTGGTAGCCATCTGTAGTTATGCCTATTGCCATTAAAAGGGATTCCTTGCTGATTGCAAATCGTTTTACAGGAAGGTTGAGACCATCTAAATAAATGTATTTAATATTATCTTCAATGGAGGTTTCCATCCAAGCCTGCATCTTTTCAGTTAGCTGTTCATTGATTTTGGAGATGGTAGCTGCAGAATAACTTTTACCAAATAAATCCCGGGTAATTTTTTTTCATCTTACGGCTGCTTATACCACCGATGAAAAGCTCTATTATACGCTTATCAATCTTTTCTTTATGTCTTTGATAGCGTTCCAATACCTTGGGATAAAATTCTCCGTTACGATCCCTTGCAATTTTAATGTTTTCTATTACGCCAAATCTGGTTTCAAGGTCTCTTTCATAACTGCCATTGCGGTAGTTACCTTTAGAACCTCTTTCATAGGGTTTTCTACCAAGCATTTCCTGCAGTTCAAGTCTAATAGCTTCTTCAATAGCATGTTTAATAAATTGTCTTATATATTCTGCTAACCCATCGATAAAAACATCTTGGCCCCACTTATCATTGACATGGACATTTTGTAGGTTTTCTGGTAAACTTATTTCCAAGCCGTATTCACCTTTCTTTAAGACCTTTCGGTCTTGTTTTTTTACTAACTGAAGAATACGCCTTTTCTCTATCAAAATCCTTTTTTACACAATTAGTGGTTTTAGAACATTCAAAACAAGAAAAACAAAAAAGCTTCCCGCCATGACACGGCGAAAAGCTCCTTACGTCACCAAAATAGTTGAAATCAAGCTTTTTGTTTTACTTTATCAAGCAACTCCGCAAAACCGGGAAAAGAAACATTTACACATTCCCAGTCTTTAATACCAGTGACTCCTCTAACTTTTAGAGCGGCAACGGCAAGGGACATGGCTATTCTGTGGTCCCCGTAGCTATCGACTTCTGCCGGGTGAAGCTCCCTGCCACCTCTGATTACAAATCCATCTGAAGTTTCCTCTATCCAGGCTCCCATCTTCTTTAAACCCTCCACAATGGATTTTATCCTGTTGCTCTCTTTTACTTTAAGCTCGGCAGCATCTTTAACTACAGTTGTGCCTTGGGCAAAGACTCCTGCTACTGCCAGCACAGGGATTTCATCAATGAGCCGCGGAATTATGTCTCCCTGTATAACCGTTGACTTTAACGGAGAATGTTGAACACTTATATCAGCTATGGGTTCACCATTTTTGAGGCGCTTGTTCTTCAATTCTATTCTGGCACCCATTTCATTCAGCACATCAAGTATCCCCGTTCTGGTGGAATTTACACCAACATCTTTTATTGTGATGCTCGACCCCGGAAGTATGCAGCAGGCAACAATAAAATAGGCAGCAGAAGAGATATCACCGGGAACGCAAAAAGCAGTAGCTTTAAGCTTATTCGCCCTGACAATCGTTACTGTTTTATCATCCGTATTGATGTTTGCCCCCATGTGTTTAAGCATCAGTTCCGTGTGATTTCTGGATCTGTATGGTTCAATCACCCTGGTTTCTCCCCGGGCATAAAGACCTGCCAGCAGCAGAGCGGATTTCACCTGGGCACTGGCAACAGGAAGGGTATATTCTATCCCTTTTAATTGTCCACCTTTTATCTTTAAAGGCGCCAGATTGGCATCATCTCTACCTTCAATCTCTGCCCCCATCAATCGGAGGGGGGTTGTAACCCTCGCCATGGGCCTTTTGTTTAAAGAATTATCACCGGTAATTTCGGCTTCAAAACTCTGACCTGCCAGGATACCCAGCAGCAGGCGCATGGTTGTGCCGGAATTCCCGGCATACAGCAGTTCCTGCGGTTTTTTAAGCCCGTATAAACCCTTACCGTGTACCAATACATCCTTTCCACAGGTAATTTCTATTTCAATTCCCATCTTTCTAAAACAGTCTACTGTTCTGAGGCAGTCTTCTGCCATAAGAAAACCTTTTATTTCCGTAATTCCATCAGCCAGAGAACCAAACATAACTGTCCTGTGGGATATTGATTTATCACCGGGAACAGTGAGTTCCCCCCTAATGCTGTTAACTCCACTTATTTTCATCATCAAAGGTTATTCATCCTTTCCACCAGGAAATTTTCTTCCAACAATTTCTGCAACCTTAGCAATGCTTTTAGAAAGCTGCATGAAACTTTCAAAATTAAGAGATTGCGGCCCATCAGATAAGGCCTCTTTAGGATTGGGATGAACTTCCACCATCAAACCATCTGCCCCTGCAACCACAGCGGCTTTTGCCATGGGGCACACCCATCTCCATTTCCCCGTGGCATGGCTGGGGTCAACGATTATGGGCAGGTGACTTAGGTGTTTAACCACCGGCACCGCACTTAAATCCAGGGTGTTTCGCGTGTAGGTTTCAAAAGTCCTTATACCCCTCTCACACAGTATCACTTTGAAGTTGCCTTCATTCATGATGTATTCCGCTGCATTGAGCCATTCCTCGATGGTTGCAGCCATACCCCGTTTCAACATAACCGGTTTATCAATCTTTCCGACTTCTTTTAAAAGGTGGAAGTTCTGCATGTTTCTGGCGCCCACCTGTAAGATATCGGCATACTCCGCCACAAGTCCAACGGTATCAGCCCTTACAACTTCAGTGATAATGGGCAACCCCGTTTTTTCCCTGGCTTCAGCAAGCATCTTCAATCCTTCTTCACCTAAACCCTGGAAGGAATAGGGGGAAGTTCTGGGTTTGAATGCTCCTCCCCTCAGGATTTGTGCTCCACTTTTTTTCACAATTTCAGCCGTTTCAATGATCTGTTCCCGGCTTTCAACAGCACACGGTCCTGCCATCAGCACAAGTTCATTTCCACCTATTTCAACATCCCCTACCTTTATAACCGTTGAATCTGGTTTGAAAGACCTGCTGGCAAGCTTGTAAGGCTCTACAATTGGCACGATTTTCGCAACCCCCTCCAGTAGTTCAATGGGTTTTCCGTTGAGTTTCCGCCTATCACCGATTACTCCAACAATAGTCCGTTCTGTCCCTGTTGAAATGTGCACGTCCAGACCCACACTCCTGACAAGTTCACACACCTTTTCAATATTTTCTTGAGTTGCACTCTTTTCCATAACGATAATCATTTTAAACTCCTCCTTTTAAAAATTTCAAAGCTGTTTGGGATAGGAACCCAAAGTTTTGTAAAAACTGCACTTCTTCTTGATGTTTTCGAGAGCTGCTCTCAGTTTTGTATCGCAACGGTGTCCATCTATATCAAGGAAAAAAAAGTATTCACCAAGAGTTTTTTTGGATGGCCTCGATTCTATCTTGGTTAAATTAAGTTCTCTGACGGCAAACTCTTTAAGCACTTCATAAAGGCTTCCCGGTGTATTGGGCACGGAAAACACAATTGATGTCTTGTCATTCACGGTTTTGTGATGATCTTTTTCCGCCAGCACCACAAACCTGGTATAATTATCCTTCTGGGATTGGATTCCCCTTACAGCAAGATTGAGGTTGTATATTCCTGCAAGCCTTTTGCTGCCAATAGCTGCTGCCATGGGGTCTTTCTGTACCCTTTCTGCTCCTTCAGCAGTGCTTGCCACATATTTTATCTCAGCTTCGGGCAGATTCCGATTCAAAAAATCTCTGCACTGGAATATGGCCTGAGGGTGGGAATACACCCTTTTTATCTTTTCTATTGGAGTATCGAAGTTCAGCAACAAATTGTGTTCTATTTTTAGTATTATTTCTCCTTTTATTCTCAGTTTGCACTCGTGAACGAGCAGGTCAAGGGTTAGGTTGACAGACCCCTCTATGGAGTTTTCTATGGGTACAACTCCTTCATCTATTTTTTTAAGCTTTATCTCCTTCATTATCCTCTCTATTGTCGGTAAAGGAACCAGCTTAGCTTCCAGTTTTTTGTTGTATTCACAAGCAGCTTCCTCGCAAAAAGTCCCCCATGGGCCTAGAAAACCGATGGTCTTCACATTAGACACCTCCATTAAAAAAACCTCTCACCCTAAAAGGGCGAGAGGTCTTCCCGCGGTACCACCTAATTTGATTTAGATATACTAAATCCACTCTTCAAGAGTACCCTCGTTCGGATACTCCCTTTCTTTTAACGGTGAAAGTTTCCGGCCATGTCTACTATTTCCCGGGAAATCCTCTTTCTTAGGGAAAATGGTCTATTTTCCCT
>DFNM01000082.1:9758-10010 GCA_002376045.1 Firmicutes bacterium UBA3567 | reverse complement strand
AACCCATCCGAAAGCTTTTTAGTTTGTTAAGAATTGACCGGATATTTCAACAATAGCGAATATATAGTCCACAAATATCCGGGATTTCAATGGGTATGGAAAAGGAAAAAACCGTTTTTTCGAGGACCGCTGGCACAGGTTTTCGATGAAGCGAAGCAGTGTGCTTTAATCAACTGCAGCCTGACAGTGCCAAATATACTGAATTCTTTTGCCCGGTTGACTTGTATCCACACCGGGCAATGAGGCAGTCAA
>DFNM01000082.1:0-9375 GCA_002376045.1 Firmicutes bacterium UBA3567 | reverse complement strand
TGCCTTGACTGCCGAAGCTGGTTGGTGTAAAATTTCTCAAGCTGGGCAAGGCTATCTAAACTACCCACGTATCTCTCCAGATAAAATTTGTTAGATATATTAGCTTAACTCTTAACCAACTGTTTTGGAGAAGAACCATAAATATCATTGTCTCAAATCCTTAAAGAACTTTAAACATTAACCTCTATCAAGCTCACAACCTCTGAAGCTTACAAATTAACAAAAAATTAACAAAAAATCCTTGACACTTTTTTAATATGATGCTAGAATACATATTAAAATTGGATTAATCCAATCTTAAAAATTTCTCCTTTTAAAAAAGCAATATTTAAATAAACTAAAAGGAAGTGTAGCTAGGGTTCCGCCCTTTAAAAAAACATAAAGGGGTCTGTGACCGAGCGCTACAGCCGAAACTGTTTCGGTACACCGCTGGAATAAAAGTCCCAGGCGGCAGGTTCCTTTTTAACACAAAGGATACTTACCGTCTGGGATTTATTTTTAAACTTCAAAAATCAATATCCAAAAAGCCTCATCTCTTTCGAGGTGAGGTAGAGGCGCGACTTTTAATGAGTAAGTTCAGGGAGATGGGGAAATTGATGAACTGAATTGAAAGGTAAAGTCGCCGAAGCATAAGTGGATTTTTCCCTAAAACTTATGCTGGGTCTATATCCGAAAAGGTATGGAACTGTCAATCAAGACTTTCCCTGGGTCTTGATTGGAGCGCTATCTCACTTTCAGGGTAGAGAGGAGGTATTTGTTACCGCTGGTTAACAAATATCTGTTAACCTATTATTTTAGCTTTTATGCATAATTATGCATAATATTGTATACTTATTCTTAAGGGAGGTATTATCAATGCTTAAAAGAGAAGGTCAAATAAGAATTCCATCTGGCTGTGCCATAAGCGGGGTTATGGACAAAAAAGGCCGCCCCTTTTCTGGAGCAACAATAATCAATTCTATTTCGGTAATGCGCGAACGTTCCAATGGCCTGGGAGGAGGATTCGCCGCCTATGGAATTTATCCCGAATTCAAAGACACCACAGCTTTTCATGTGTTTTTTGATGATAAAATAGCCCAGGGAGAATTAGAAAACCAATTAAAAAAATACTTCAAGGTTATATACAAGGAAGCAATCCCTATCCGCAGGGTTCCTTCAATCAAAAACGTTCCTATCATCATGAGGTATTTTGTAACACCAAAAATAGAAAAAATTTACCAGACCAATCTGAGCGAAGAAGATTACATCATTAAATTTGTCTTCAATGTAAACACCCACATTGAAGGTGCTTTCATCGTTTCCAGCGGAAAAAACATGGGAGTGTTTAAAGCTGTAGGTTACCCGGAAGATGTAGGGGAATTCTACAAACTTGAAACCTATTACGGGCACATATGGTCTGCCCATGGTCGGTTTCCAACAAACACACCAGGCTGGTGGGGTGGTGCCCATCCTTTTAACCTGTTAAACTGGTCCGTTATCCATAATGGTGAGCTATCATCCTATGGAAGCAACCGGGAATACCTTAAACAACACGGCTATCAGTGCAACCTTCAGACTGATACAGAGGTTGTGGTATATCTCTTTGATTTGCTGTATAGAAAATGCAATCTGCCTTTAGACATTGTGTGTAAAGTCCTTGCTCCACCCTTATGGGATGAAATAAACCGAATGCCAAAAAACAAACAGCAGCTATACAAATCCCTGAGAGCGATATTCGGTCAGGCCTTATTAAACGGCCCATTCTCCATCATCATCTCTACCAATGAAGGGTTAATAGCCCTAAATGACAGGATTAAGCTGAGGCCCCTTGTAGCTGCAGAAAAAGGAGATATGCTGTTTATTGCCAGTGAAGAATCAGCAATAAGGGCTGTCTGTTATCAGCCCGACAAAGTATGGCATCCCCGGGGAGGTGAACCAGTAATTGGACTGGTAGAAACCTCCATACGATCCAACATAAATCTAAAGGAGGCATCCTCATGAATTTAAATTACACAACACCGGAATTCATTATACTGAGAGATCTCCAAAAATGCAACAACTGTGGTCTGTGTGTGAAAAACTGTTCATTCGAGGCTCACTATTACAGCAAACACCAGAGAGTTGAGTCAAATAGTGCCAAATGCGTCAACTGTCATTACTGTGTTGCAACATGCCCCAAAAAGGCTTTAGCCATCAAAAAGCACCCTTTAGAATTCCGACACAACAGCTACTGGACAGAGTCAGCCATCAAAGATATATATAAACAAGCCTCAACAGGAGGTATTCTTCTCACGGGAATGGGGACAGACAGGGAATATCCCATTTACTGGGACAAAATTCTCCTGAACGCCAGTCAGGTTACAAACCCATCTATCGATCCTTTAAGAGAACCCATGGAACTCAGGACCTTTTTGGGTACAAAACCCGGCAAGCTTGAGCTGGATAAAACAAACAACCTCTCTGAGCTCATGCCGCCTCAGCTCGAACTGCAGATTCCTGTTGTTTTTGCAGGGATGTCTTTCGGTTCCATTAGCTACAACGCCTTTAAAGCCCTGGCAATAGCGGCTCATAAAGCCGGAATATACTTCAATACCGGCGAGGGGGGACTCCACAAAGATTTTTATGAATTCGCCAGTCACGCCATAGTGCAGGTGGCATCAGGTCGATTTGGGGTTAATCAGGAATACCTGGAAAATTCCGCTGCCGTTGAAATCAAGATCGGCCAAGGAGCGAAACCGGGTATAGGTGGCCATCTCCCGGGCAAAAAGGTGGGAGAAGAAGTATCAAAAACTAGAATGATTCCTCTGGGATCTGATGCAATCTCCCCTGCACCTCACCATGATATCTACTCAATAGAGGATCTGCGGCAGTTGATCTTCGCAATTAAAGAAGCAACAGAATACAAAAAACCAGTGCTAGTAAAAATTGCAGCGGTACACAATGTGGCAGCAATAGCCTCAGGCATAGTCAGAGCTGGAGCCGATATCATCGTAATCGATGGTTTCCGCGCAGGAACCGGGGCAGCTCCCACCCGTATCCGCGATAATGTGGGTATACCCATCGAGCTTGCCATTGCCTCTGTAGATGAGAGGTTAAAAGAAGAAGGTATAAGAAAGCACGTTTCTATCATAGCTTCGGGGGGTATCAGAAACAGCAGTGATGTTGTTAAAGCCATAGCCCTTGGAGCGGATGCCGTTGCCATTGCCACAGCCGCTTTGATTGCCATGGGCTGTCACATGTGTCAAAAATGTTATACGGGCAAATGTAACTGGGGCATCACAACACAGGACCCGGAATTAACCAAACGTCTGGACCCCGATAAAGCATCCCAGAGATTGTTGAATCTTTTAAGAGCCTGGTCCCTTGAAATAAAGGAAATGCTGGGAGGAATGGGGATCAATGCCATCGAAAGCTTAAAAGGAAACAGGCTTATGCTGCGGGGTGTTGGTCTTAATGAAACAGAACTCAAGATCCTGGGAATATCCCATGCGGGTCAGTAATCAGGAAGGAGGGCAAAGCTTATGAAAACTATAGAAGCCAGGGGAATGCATTACAGGGAACTCAACAACCTGATAAGGAAATATTATCAAAACGGCATAAAGAAGTTTCTGCTGAAAGGTGTCAACGGCCAAAGGTATATAGGAAGCGGCATAAAGGGGTCTCCCCATTTAACAATTGAAGGCACTCCGGGCAATGACCTTGCGGCTTTTTCCAGCGGGATCAGTATAGCCATCAAGGGCAATGCCCAGGACGCCGTCGGTAACACAATGAACGATGGGAAAATTGTGATTCATGGTCATGCAGGAGATGCTGTAGGTCATTCAATGCGGGGAGGCAGAATATACATAAAATCATACGCAGGTTATCGTGTAGGTATTCACATGAAGGAGTATCAAGACCAGATACCTGTAATCATCATAGGAGGAAAGGCCGGAGATTTTCTCGGAGAATACATGGCGGGAGGCGTTATCATTCTCCTGGGGCTGGATGTGGAAAAAGACGAAGAACTGCTGGGAAGCTACTGTGGTACAGGTATGCACGGCGGGGTAATGTATATACGGGGAAACATCCCCTCTTACAAACTGGCAAAAGAAGTAAAAACTGCTTCCACTACCGAAGAAGATCTGGATTTTCTTAAAGACTGCCTATCTGATTACTGCAGCATTATGAATCTGGATTTGAATAAGGTTATGGCCAAACCTTTTACAAAACTTTACCCCTACAACAAAAGGCCATATGGTAAACTGTACGCGTATTAAAGCACGGCAACCCTGCTCCCAAATAAACCCTTCAGTTTTTTGTATGATATCCCGGCCAGGTCCTCCCCCCTTTCATCAAAGGGGGCGGATTGGTTTATTTAAAGGGCAAATGGAATCTTAACAGAGGCTTTGAAAGCAGCCAGGTGACTGCAGCAACACTCCCCAGCTGTTTAAGGGTGTCAACCAGCACCGTGTAAACAGTGTGGGCAAAAAAATCCTGTGGGAACATCTTTAACAGGTTATCCCTTTCGGGATTCAGCATCCACAAATCATTATCAAAACACACCTGGTGAAACTCAACAAACCAGAAAACAAAGTTCGTGTTAACAACAAAACCCAGCCCTACAAGCAACAAAAACACAGACAGGGAAGAATAGAACAAACCTCTAATTATATATTTGCCTTTTTTCATAAAAAATAAAATCACAAGTATGGCTACAAAAACAACAAGAGCTCCATTCTTTATGGCAAACCCCGCTTCGAAGAGCTCCCTAACATCCAGCATGTGCAGGAGTTCTCTTTCATTGAAAAATGGTTGAAGCTTTCCATCGATACTCACCAGTGTCTGCAGGGTTTTCCTGTCACCTCTCAAATAATCCATAAGGTTTTGAGTAACTATGTGCAAATCTCCCGGTGCAATATTTACGGTTTCGTATACTCCTTCGTCTGTATAGTGTTGTGCATAATAAGCTTCATCGAATACCAGCTTTTCCAGGTTGGTCAATGGAAGTAGAATCAGCTGGCATACAGCCAGCACCACTGTTATCACAACAAATAACCCCTTGTGTTTCAAAAAAATCCCTCCGGGTTATAATATTTTTGACATTTTAGAATTATAAATGTCCATAAAATAACATCTAATCCACAGAATCCACAGAGTTATCCACAGAAAAATTTGTAATACAACCCTTTGTGCTTTATTTATCCACAGTTATTCACAGATGGTTTTCCACATCGTCAACAAAAATCTGTTCGGTAAAAATTTCATCAGTGTTTTATAGCACTACAACGCAAAACAATATATAAAAATATTTCAACCCTCCAAGAGCCCAAATTAAACAATAAACTTTCGCCGCATAGCTTGTAGTGTCTTTTTATGGGATGGATAGGCGCCTTGATTTTTTTAACCGATAATTAACGATACCAACAGCTTTGTTGGCTGCTAATCTGCCATGACTTAAAGCAGCAATGGTAAGTGTCTAGCCCGGGGCGGAGTTAAAGCGGGAAAGCCATAATCGTTCATAACCCAATTTGGTAATATCATGGTAGAACCGATTCAGGTCTCCGAAACTCATCATCTAAATCTTACCATATTTTCTTAAAATTGTATGGGAACGGATTTATTGCGTTGTAGTGATAGGGAATTCAGTAGAAGTTCGTGTTTACAGCGAAAGCCTTGCATGAGCATTCAGAGTAAGGTCTGCAATATCTCCCTTTTTGTAGCGGTAAAAAGCTGCAGAAGCTATCATGGCCGCATTGTCCGTGCAGAGGTGGATGCCGGGGTAGAGGATCTTTACACCTTCTTCTTCGCCCCTTTCCACAAGCTTCTGGCGCAGTCTGCTGTTAGCAGCAACACCACCTGCAAGGGTCAGAACATTCACTTTTTTGTATTTAACTGCCTGAAAAGTTTTATCTACCAGCACATCAACGATTGCCTCCTGGTATCCTGCAGCCACATCTTCAACTACTATTTCCTGATTTTTTTGCTTTTTGCTGTTGATGTAATTTAACAGAGCCGTTTTTACTCCGCTAAAACTGAAATCCAGGGAACCTTCCTCCAGGTACGCCCTTGGAAACTCTATTTTATTGGGATCACCCTCTCGGGCAAGCTTATCAATCACAGGTCCACCAGGATACCCCAGGTTCAGAGCCCTGGCCGCTTTGTCAAAGGCTTCTCCTGCGGCATCATCACGGGTCTGTCCCATGATTTCGTAACATCCATGGTCTTTCATGTAGACAAGCTGAGTATGGCCTCCAGATACGATCAAACACACAAAAGGTGGATTCAATTCCCTGTGTTCCAGAAAATTTGCATAGATGTGCCCTTCTATGTGATTTACCCCTATAAGGGGCAGCTTCCTTGCAAAAGCTATGGCCTTTACTGCAGATACTCCTACCAGCAGAGCCCCTACCAGGCCTGGGCCTTTTGTAACGGCCAGCACATCTATATTACTTAAAGCAGCCCCTGACGCTTCAAGAGCTTCATGTATTACGGGTATTACCATTTCCAGGTGTTTCCTTGAGGCAATTTCGGGAACTACACCACCGAACTTTTTATGCAGGTCCACCTGAGAAGCAATTATGTTGGACAATACATACCGACCGTTCTCAACAACGGCAGCAGATGTTTCGTCGCATGAGGTTTCAATAGCAAGCACAACACAGCTTTCAGTCAAACTCATCATCTCCTACCTGTCATGTAGTTTTACAGATTTTCTTTCCACATTATGTATGCATCTTCTCCTGTATCTACATAGTAACCTCTCCTGATCCCCTTCACCCTAAAACCCAGTTTGTGGTAAAGAGCTCGAGCCTCGCTGTTGCTGGGCCTGACCTCCAGAGTCATGGCATCACACCCCATCAGCTTCGCCCGCTCAATCAGCTCAAGCATGATGATTTTCCCCAGCCCCTTCCCTCTATACTCAGGTTTCACTGCTATATTGGTAACATGAGCTTCATTTATAATAATCCACATTCCTCCATAGCACACGACAGTACCATCCTTTTCGCCAACAATGTAGTGGGCAAATTGGTTATCCCTTAATTCATTCAAAAAGGCATTTCTTGACCACGGGGTGGTAAAAGAAGCTTTTTCTATCTCCAGCACATCATCCAGGTCTTCTGTTTTCATGCTTCGAATTCTTAACAATTTCATCTCAGTTCGACCTTTCCCTTTTACGTTTTTCATACTGTATTTCCGCCTGAGACCTCCTCACATAAAGGGGAGTAAACTCGAAAGCAGACTGCTCCAGACCTTTTCTTAGTTTTTCAAGGCCAAGCATAGCAACTGAGGCAGCCGATGGCATGTTGAAGGCCTGTGATGCAAACACCCCCTTATCCTTAAGCTGCGCTGCTATATGCTGCCTGTAAACATCCAGTCCATCTCCAAGAAAAATGACCCGTTTCCCGGTGCTCTGTATTCGATCAAGAATCTTTCCTATGTTTACGGCCATGTAATCCGTTATACGACGAAAACCCGAATCAAGACCTCCCTCATACAGAGCGGTATAGACCTGATTCCTTCTGGCGTTCAGAATTGGGCATATCAATCCTCTGAAATGCTTAACATTATAGGCCAGGCCATCCAGGGTAGGCACACCCAAAAGGGGTATGCCCAGGGCGTATGCCAGACCCTTGGCTGTTGCCGCTCCAATCCTCAGGCCTGTAAAGGATCCGGGGCCCTGGGCCACAGCTATCCCATTCAGTTCTTCCAGAGCAACTTCAGCATTTTTTAACATCTCCGATATAAGGGGTAAAAGTTTCTCAGAATGGTTTTTCTTGTTGTTGATGATGCATTCACACACCAGTTTTTCATCATCAACCACCGCAGCAGTAGCAACAATGGATGAAGTATCGAAACCCAAAACTTTCACCGTATTTTCAGCTCCTCAATAAGGGTTTTGTAGCGTTCACCAGAGGGTTTAAATACAAACCTTCTGGTGCTTTCTCCTATAGTTTCTCCTTTAATCCACAGCCTTTCTTCCGGGATAATCTGCTGTATCTTTTCTGCCCATTCTATTACCACAACACCTTTTCCATAAAAGTATTCATCATATCCCAGATCTTCCATTTCTCCCACACTGTTTAATCTATAAACATCCATATGATACATAGGTATTCTTCCATTATATTCATGAATTATATTAAAAGTCGGGCTCGTCACATAATCTTCAACATCAAGGCCCAGGGCAATGCCCTGCACGAAAATGGTTTTGCCGACACCCAGGTTGCCTTCAAGGCATACAATATCCCCTGGCTTTAGCAGCCTTCCCAGTTTGAAACCCACATCCTTAGTTGCCTCAGCAGAATGAGTGGTTATTTCCAGCACATAATTTTCTCCTTTCATGGTTACATTCGTTATTATATCCATTTTTCTCAAACAACCTGGCCAGTATTTGTTAACATATATTTTCTTCTATTATAACAATTTTTTTCCTGCAATATTATTACAACTTTAAAAAAGCCCGGCAAAAACCGGGCAGTTCTAAAATTTTTAGCTGTGCAGTATCGGTGAAACTCTTTTATAGAGCATAATAGTAATCAGACTTACGACAACACCTTTTAGAAGATTAAAGGGCACTATGCTGTAAACCACAAGGGTCTTCAAATCAATGATGGCTTTGTTGGCAGCGGTTCCCATTTGGACAATGGCATCTAAAGGTATGTGTAGAAGCTTTTGATACAGAGGTATAAAAATATAATAGTTAGCAAAGCTCATCAAAACCGCCATCAAAACAACGCCTGCTGCCATACCCATAACTGCTATTTTAAAGGTTTTTTTCCTGCTGTAAAACCAGCCGGCAGTGAATACCATTATGCTGCCCGTCAAAAAGTTTGCCGTCTCACCTATCAAAGCAGTCTCATTCTTGAACACGGCATGCAGTATGTTCTTGATCAACTCGACAGCAACACCAGCCCATGGCCCCATGGCAAACGCCCCTATAAGTGCAGGCACATCGGAAAAATCGAGCCTCAAAAAGGCTGCAAACAAGGGCAGAGGAAACTCAATCAGCATGATAACAAAGGAAAAACTTCCCAGAACTGCCACTTTCGTTAATGTTCTTACATTCGAAAGTTTTTTAATGTTTAAGGTTTCTGAACTTACACGGCCATTTCCCATCATCCAATACCTCCTCTTTAATAAAAAATCCTGAAAGTCAAACCTTCAGGACGTAGATTACACATACCAACCTTCTCCCATCCAGACTATACTGTCGGCTCTGGAATCTCACCAGATCAACCCCTTTGTAGGGGCTCGCGGGCTTAGCTTGAGAAGCAATACCGCCGGTCGGGAATTTCGCCCTGCCCTGAAGGTTTTTTGTCTTTTATTTTCCCTTAAAATTATACCATTATCTTTTTGCCAGCGCAAACATTTCCTGTTCCAGGCTAATTTAAGGTAAGTTGTATAATTAAATGC
>DFNM01000076.1 GCA_002376045.1 Firmicutes bacterium UBA3567 | reverse complement strand
TTATGCGACCCATTGCACATAACGTTTTGTGGACATACGAAGTTCCCCGTAGGGGAATTTGTGCGGAGTGAAACGGAGCCGTATGTCCGCTGTTAAGTGATCCCGATAGGGGCGAGCAACCCGAAGGGTTGCGAGAGTGCCCGCCGTTGCCATAGAGTTTATTTAACCGCATTTTCAATAATTTCATCAATTTTGTTTCTCAATTTTTCAATTTCTTTTTTAATTTCTTCTTGCTTGTCTAATTCTGCTTTGATTTCATCAACGATTTTTTGTTGGCGGGATAAAGGGATATCAATTAAAGGAAATTCTTGAATTTGACTTGGAAAAATATTTGTATTATCTTTAAGTTGAGATTTTAATTCTTTGATTTTCTTTTCAATTGGTTCTATTTGGTCAGCGATTTTGTATTGTTTTAATTCTAATTTTTGAATAATTTTTTTATCAAATTTTAGATAAAATAAATCTTCTTCCTTTAAAGTTGGATAACCTTTACCTTCCCTTGCAACAGCCATTAAATTCTTTATATTTATTTTCTGTTGTATCAAATACACTTTCAGGCAAAACAACTCCTAATCTTCCATTAGGTTTCAATAATTGATACCATCTTTCAATAAATAAATTTTCAGAATTCTTTTTATCTCCAAAAACAAATTCATCTTTCAAACTCTTTTTAGTTTCTTTATCCAAATCAACGCTAAAAGGAGGATTGCTTACAACAACATCAAATTGCTTATTTACTTCTTTGTTATAATATAAAGGATCTACTTCATATTGTTTTAAAAAGTTTGGTGCTGTCTTCTTATCATAAAATCTAAATGGTAAAAGCCCATCTTTCCCAAAGATATTAGTTGTTCCATCCCCGTGCAAAATCATATTAACTTTAGTGGATGTTCCTAAATTAAAGTTGATTTCTATTCCATAGATATATTCTCTTGCCCATTTGTTTTCTCTATGATCTGGCATGAACCATTGCCAAAATTTATCATCAACATCTCTGTTTTTATTAAGTTTATTTCTAAATCTTCTTTTAATATTGTTTGTTATAAATTTCATATACTCAATTAAAAATGTACCACTACCTGCACTAGGGTCGATAAGCTAAGGTAATTCTAAATCTTTATTAATTCTTTTAATAGCAAGTTTATCTAACTGAAGACCCCAAAGTATAAATCTAACTATGTTAATGGGCGTGAAAAATTGACCCTTTGTTTGTTTAAAACCTTCTCTTATAATTTCCTCAAAAAATTCACCTAAGATATCTTTTCCATCAAGACTATTTTTTCCATCTACAAAGGAATATCTTTCAAGTTCTGAAACATTATATTTTTCTCACTTTAAGAGTGTTATTGGGGCCCTTATACTCATCTTTTAAATTTTTGTACTCATCATCTGTAAGTTTATATTCTATTTCAATCCAGCTTTCGTTATCATCTTTTTGGAATTTAGAAAAATCTATCTTCTCATTAAACTTAATTCCATCCTCGTAGAAAATTCTGAGGGCAGTTATTATGTTTGATTTGCCAGAGTTATTAGCACCAACTAAAACATTGTAGTCATAAAGGTTAAACTCTGCATCCTTTATTGAATTGATCTGAAATTATGGATTTTTATTGATTTGATCTTCATAATTCCTTCCTCCTTTTAAGCCACTTTCACATAACGTCCCCGGTGTAAAAGAAGTTCTGCGTAAGTAGAATTTGGACGAAGCGAAGCGTAGTCTTTTGCACCGTGTTATGTGAAGTGGCAGCAGAATTAAACCATCCCCCAAATAACATGCCATACCACATCTGTCCAAAAGTGTAAACCAACAGCAGCTAGAAAGCCGAATTTCCTAAAATAATAGGCAGCGAAAAGTGAAAGTCCACCGTTGAGAAAAATAATCTCACCCATAAGAGCAAGCGGAACTTCATTGACAGTATTCAAACCAAAAAGAATCATTACGGAAGGAATATGCCCAAGAGCAAATGTAAGACCTGAGAAAATGGCTATAATCCAGAAAATTTGATTTTGCCATCTCTTTTTTAGGATCACATAAGAGATAATCCATACCCAAAACGAGATAAAAAACAGGCGAAATATTAGTTCTTCTCCGATGCCAGCAACAGCCGAAGCTACGAGAGAAGTAGGAAACGGTGGATGATGAAGCGGTCCCAACGTATGGAATTAGCTTAAAATGGCATCGGCGAGAATGAAAAATATACCAATGCTTACCTCGATGAGTGCGGGAATCAAAAACCTTTGTTTATTAGAAATTTTTGAATCCCACAGAACGGGAAAGCCAAGTTTTTGTGAAAGCTTTAATCCAAGAAAACCCAAGCCACCATATAGAATAAGCATTATGCATGTATTCACAAGTGCGAGCACGGGTTTTGAAGCTGGAAGTTCTTGCGTTGGTAAGAAAGCACCTTGTAGCAAAAAGACACTAATCGCTGCCAGAATAGCAACGATTACAATAAGCCAAATGTAGATTTTGATTGACGTTGATAGTTTCCAAACTTATACTCTTCATTATTTACTTAACTCCTCAAGTGCTTCTCTATTTTCTTCAATAATTGTATCCATCATGTTTTCTACTTTTCTTTTATCCTTTGTTTTCAAAAATTCTATAAAATCAATTACTTCCATCTTTTTATCTTCGGGAAGGTCTTCAAATTTTTTCAATAACTTCTCTATCAAAGTCATCTTTCTCACCTCATATACAAAGGTATTTAATTTAATTAT
>DFNM01000077.1:2840-19107 GCA_002376045.1 Firmicutes bacterium UBA3567 | reverse complement strand
ACTAAAATGGAGAAGAACCTTATTTTTTAACCCCTTTTGGTCATGGTCGGTTATTTTTTTTGAAAAAACAAACAGGCTTGTGAAAGTGAAAACGATCATTAATTTCAGAAAAGTTTGACAATTACAGCTTTTTTAAAGTATAATATAAAGAAAAAAGGAAGGGTGTGAGATAATGGCAATACCAGTTTTGACTAAATATAATGATATAGAAAAGTGTGAACACCTGGTTCATGAGAAATCATGCTATGGATGGATATCCTATTGCAACCTCAATTCCTGGAGTAGAGAAGCACCTTGCAGAGATGAAGTGAAAGAGGAATGTTTACGATGCCATCATTCTACTGCTTGATTGATGACCTAAAGGGGTCATTTTTTTGTAAGGGAAAAATTTCTAGGAACGGATAACGGATTATTACGAAAAATGCTCTGCATAAAGGATGGAATAAGTATTTTTTTTTGAGAAAAAATAGTATATGCCACACAAAATTACAGGGAGGCGTGATCCTGGTATGCACATCATAATTTACAAGGACGGAAAAGGTGGAAAATTCGAAGCAGGGGATGAAGAATTTGAGTTTAGTTTTAAACACAATTCCATTGCCGTCAAGCTTCCTTTTGATTTGGACCTGAAAAGGCTGACACAAGAACTCAAAAAAGATGGTTATTTTGTAGATGAAGAACTTGAAGGAATTGATAGCCAAAGCTGGGGGTATGATTTTGATTTTGAAGGATATTATCCGTATACCGTTTATAATGATAAAGGTAAATGGTATTTTTCCTTTCCTCCAGAAGATTACAACGTGGAAATGGCTAAAGATAGCTTCGAGTTTAATCCAACAGTAGGTAAGGAAGCAGTAGATGAGTTCAAAAAATGGCTTCCCTTTTTAAAAAAGGCAAAAAAATAGATAACACCAAAACCATCCAGCCATCTGGTTGGATTTTGATTTTTGATAAAGGATTAATACAACTTGTGTCGAAAGTAACAATAGATAAAATATGGTTTTTTTTGGAGGTGTTTTTTTGTGATAAGGGGTATAGAGCACATCGGTATTGTGGTTAATGACCTGGATGCATCCATTAAGTTTTATTGCGAAACCCTTGGTCTTGAACTTGAAGGGGTTCATGAGCTTCCGGGGGTAAAACTGGCTTTTGTTAAGGCGGGAAATGACACAATAGAGCTTTTGAAGTACTCTGACAGGTGTTGCTCCGAGCATGAAGGCACCATAAGCCATATAGCTTTGCGCGTAACAGATATAGAGAGAATGGTAGATAAGCTCAAAGAGGTTGAGGGTGTAGAATTGCTCTCAGAAGAGCCCAAAGAGGTGTTCGGGGGTTCGAAAATTTTTTTTGTAAAGGGTATTAATGGTGAAAAAATAGAGCTCTTCCAAAAGGGATGAAACATATACTTAAAAACCTTTGCTTTTTTAGAAGGGAGATATTATCTGATGTCACAGGTCAGTATTTTACGATGCAGAGAATATAAAAAGCACCTGTTGAAAGCATCAATTAAAGAGGCACTGAATCTAATAGGAGGTATAGATCGTTTTTTACACAAAGGGGATAGGGTGTTATTGAAAATCAACCTGCTGAGTCCAAAGCCTCCCCAAACTGCTGTTACCACCCATCCCGTTTTTGTTGAAGCCCTTGTTGAACTTTTCAAAGAAACTGGAGCCGGCCAAGTGATGGTGGGAGACAGCTCCGGAGGAGCTATAGCAGGGAAGGCTGTGACGGGGAAAGCTTTCAAAGTAAGTGAGGTCCAGGAAGCGGCAGAAAAAGCGGGAGCAGAAGTGCTGAATTTTGATAAAACAGGAGTGGAAGGAATCGAGGTTGGAAATGGTGAAACCATTTATCTGGCTAAACCCGTTGTTGATGCAGACCTTGTAGTGAGTGTACCCAAACTAAAAACTCACAGTGCTACCCTGTTTACAGGAGCGGTAAAGAACATGTACGGCTGTATCCCTGGCTTGAGGAAGGCAGAGTACCACAGGAAGTACACGAAACCCCATAAGTTTGCCCGGGTAATTGCCGATATCTATTCCGTGTCAAGAGTTGGTTTGGCCATCATGGATGGTGTAACGGGTATGGAGGGGAATGGTCCGGGTTCAGGAATACCCAGAGATGTAGGGCTTGTGCTTGCGAGTGATGATGGTGTTGCCTTAGACTCAGTGGCATGCAGGATAATAGGATATGACCCTTTTAAAATATCCCATCTTGTCGAATGCCACCACAGAGGATTGGGTGTTGCCGATCTGGATAAAATACAGGTTAAAGGTTTAAAAATTGAGGATGTGGAGATAAAGGATTACAAACTACCTTCTAATGCATTTTTAACTTACCTTCCAGATTTTATAGCCAGCAGCATCTTAAATGCCTTGAAAGCAGTGCCTGTTGCAGATTCTGCCAGATGCACAGGATGTGGAGTGTGCAGTGAGAATTGCCCTCCCCGGGTTATCAGGATGCAGAAAGCATTACCTGTGATAAACTATAATGAATGTATAGAATGTCTGTGCTGTCATGAGTTGTGCCCACAAAACGCAATGGATTTACAGTTCAAAAGCCCTATCGGCAAAATATTGAAAAAAATGCTGTTTCATAAAAGGGAAAGGAGATAACCATGAATATTGTAGTGGTTTTGGCAGAAGAGTTCAACATAACAAAAAAACAGGTCGAAGGTGTAATACACCTTCTAGATGAAGGCAATACCATTCCTTTTATAGCAAGGTACAGGAAAGAGATGACAGGAGAGCTGGATGAGGAAATTATCAGGAATTTGAAGGATAGACTTGAGTATTTGCGCAATCTTGAAGCAAGAAAAAAAGAAGTTTTAAGATTAATAGAAAAACAGGGCAAGCTTACTCCTGAACTTGCAGACAGGATCAAAAGATCAAGGATGTTACAGGAAGTTGAGGATTTATACAGGCCTTTCAGGCCGAAAAGGAAAACACGAGCTTCCAAAGCCAGAGACAGGGGATTGGAACCTCTGGCCCGGTTGCTTCTGGCTCAGGAGAGGATAGAGAGGTCACTGGAAGACCTTGCTCTTCCCTATGTGAACGAAGCAAAGGGGGTCAAATCACCAGAGGAAGCTCTGCAGGGCGCAAGGGACATCATTGCTGAGGTGGTATCAGATAATGCAGAGATAAGGGGTATGATTCGACAGCTTGTATGGGAGAAGGGGGTAATACACTCTCAGAAACTTAAAGATGAAGTTTCAAATTACAGTGATTATTATGATTACAGTGAAAGGGTCAAAAACATTCCATCTCACAGGATTCTGGCAATAAACCGGGGTGAAAGGGAGGGGTTTTTGAAGGTTAGCGTAGTTGCCCCGGAAACTGAGATCATCAATAAAATCGAGAACTGCTATATGGTTGATGCAGAATCCCTTACATGGCCCCAGGTTCGGAAGGCAATACATGATGGCTACAACAGACTGCTGGCGCCTTCCATTGAGAGGGAAATACGTGCCATGTTAACGGAGAAGGCAGAGGAAAGGGCCATCAAAATATTTGGCCAAAACCTGAAAAGGTTGCTGCTTCAACCCCCAGTAAGGGGGAAAAATGTGCTGGGAATTGACCCGGCCTACAGAACCGGCTGTAAACTGGCTGTTGTTGATGCCACAGGCAAGCTGCTGGATACGGGAGTTGTGTATCCAACCCCTCCTCAGGAGGACAAAGAAAACGCTCATCGGATTTTAAAGGACTTGATTAAAAAACACAGTGTATCTCTTATTGCCATAGGAAACGGTACAGCATCCAGGGAAACAGAACTGTTTGTTTCGGAGTTGATTTCCAAACTGGAAGAGGTGGTTTATTATGTCATAGTTAATGAAGCAGGAGCTTCAGTTTACTCTGCCTCCAGAATCGCCAAAAAAGAATTTCCATATCTGGATGTCTCCTACAGAGGAGCTGTATCTATAGCCAGGAGAGTGCTTGACCCCCTTGCGGAACTTGTAAAAATTGATCCTAAATCAATTGGTGTTGGCCAGTATCAGCATGATGTTAACCAGAAAAAGCTGGGGGAAACCCTGGATGGTGTTGTAGAATCCTGTGTAAACACTGTAGGAGTTGATTTGAACACGGCTTCCAGCTCACTTCTTAAATATGTTGCTGGAATTTCTAGCAAAGTTGCCGAGAATATAATAAAATTTAGAGAGGAGAAGGGAAAATTCACATCAAGGAACCAGCTCCTTCAAGTGACGGGCCTTGGGGAAAAAACCTTTACCCAATGTGCGGGTTTTCTGAGGATTCCCGATGCTGAACATCCTTTTGATAATACACCGATCCATCCGGAATCCTATGGGATTGCCGAAAGAATCCTGGTTGAGGCGGGCTTTGATGTGAAAGATTTAAAAGAGAGGCCCCAGCAGGTGAGGGAAGCTGTGAAGGGTCTGGACCCTCAAAACCTGGCTGAGAGGCTGAATGCCGGGATACCCACCATCAAGGATATCCTCAAAGCTTTCCAACAACCCGGAAGGGATCCACGAGAGGATATGCCCAAACCCGTATTTATGAAGAATGTGCTCAGACTGGAAGATTTAAAACAGGGGATGCTGTTAAAAGGAACTGTTAGAAATGTGGTGGATTTCGGGGTTTTCGTAGATATAGGAGTGGGTCGAGATGGGCTGGTGCATATTTCCCAGTTATCAGAAAAATACATAAAACATCCCTTTGATGTTGTTTCCATTGGAGACCATGTTACAGTAAAGGTTTTAGAAGTAGATATGGATAGGGAGAGAATATCCCTTTCCATGAAAGGGGTGAGCTGATTGATTATAGGCAGCTGCACCATTGATTTGATGTTTTATGAACCCATGTCTCTGAAAGATAAACGGCAGATTTTGCGAAGTCTGATGGACAGAATCAAGAAAAGGTTTAACGTATCAATTGCAGAAGTGGATTTCCATGATCAGTGGAGAAGCTCCAGACTGGGAATTGCATGTGTTTCCAATGAAAAAGCTCATGCCAACAGCATGATTACATCCATAATTAATTTTATAGAAAAAGATGGAAGGGTTGTTGTTGCAGGATATCATGTGGAACTCCTTTAAAACATTTATCTACCCTGCTTCCTTTAAAATGCTATGCCTACAGCTGACAGTGGAGAGCTGCTTCGAGTAATAGGTAGTTTAATTCTGCATTGTCAGTGATTTGGAGTATATGAGTCAGTCAGTAATCGACGAAACCCGGGAGAATGCTAGTGCAGTATCAACTAGAGTAGTTAATTTTTTGGAAATGATTGCAAGCTGCACTAAACAGGTCTGGGGAAAGTATTTCCCCAAGCTTGGGGGTGCTCAGACTGCGAAACGGTCGTCGAAGGAGGGCTTGCCCCCCTAGTGGAAGTGCCGTGTTTCTACATTGCAATATCCCATATTTTACTAAAACATAGGTATAATTATGAGATACGTTACTAGAATGATTTTAACTATTGGCTGGATTGGGTTTGTATGATATTAAACTCAACTAAAATGGAGAAGAACCTTTTTTTAAATTAGGACAAAATAAAAATAAAAAAAGGAGGTCAATCAAATGAATACCAAACAAATTATGGAGATCACCATTAAACTTGCAGGTTTAGAGGAAGTTCCGGAAGATTCGGGGATTATTGTGGAAGGAGAAAACATAAAAAAGGTAGCAGTTGGAGTTGATATGGAGGCAGCAGAAATTTTGATTGCCCGGGAAATAGGTGCTGACCTGGTAATAAGTCACCATCCAGCAGCTGGCCTGCCCAGAATAAACCTGCACAAAGTTATGGAAAACCAAATTGACCGGATGGTGGAGGCAGGTGTGCCTATAAACAAAGCACAGAAAGCTCTTAAAGAAGCAATGGAAGACGTGGAGGCTTTGCTGCATGCTTCCAATTATGAAAGGACTGCTTCTGCTGCGAAGCTTTTAGGAATGCCCTTTATGGCTGTACACACCCCTGCGGATATCATTTCAGAAAAAACCGTTCAAGAGCATCTGGACAAAGAATTAAAAGACAAACCCAAGGCCAGAGTTAAAGATGTGATAGATGTGCTTAAAGGACTGCCGGAATACCAGAATGCCGAAACCCAGCCTCTAGTCAGAGTCGGGTCAAAAGACAGTTTTGCAGGCAGGGTTTTTGTTACAATGGCCGGTGGAACGGGCGGAGGTAAGGAAGTTGCCAAAGCCTATTTCGAAGCGGGAGTTGGAACTCTGGTTGTAATGCACATGGCCAAAGAAGTTGTAAAAGAACTGAAAAAACAAAACATAGGCAATGTTATTGTTGCAGGCCATATGGCCAGCGATTCTGTAGGCCTCAATAAGATCATCAGCAAACTGGAGGAGGAAGGCCTGGAAGTAATCAGGATGAGCGGGATAATAGATCCTCAAAAAAGTTCTTGACACAACAAAGGGTTTTAACTTAAAATATAGTTAATTATTCAGAACTTAATATGAGCTTTACATCTTCTCATCGAGAGAGGTGGAGGGACTGGCCCTATGAAACCCGGCAACCGGCAGGTTGTTTTTAATCCTGCAATGGTGCCAATTCCTGCAAAAGCTTTTTATGAGCTTTTGAGAGATGAGGAGGGAATAGACAGGAATGTAATACATGTCAAAAACCTCTTCTCATCGAGAAGAGGCTTTTTTTATACATGAAAGGAGAAAGAGGAATAGAGATGGGTAAGACTTTTGAAGAGATCAACAAAAAATTGAAAAGGGCGAAGCTGTAGTGGTTACAGTTGAAGGGGCCGTTGGTTTTTCCTGAGTTTAGGAAAAGCCTCGTCCCTCTGGGTATAGGGCTGGAGGATTGTCCTTTCATAATGAAGAGGATGTTAAAAGCATCCAGCATGGCGGGAGTTGGGGCCAATGGCAGCGGTAGCAGGAGGTATTGCTGAGATGGTGGGAAAGGCTTTGATGAAGCATACCCCGGAGTTAATCGTAGAAAATGGAGGAGATGTATTCGTCAATTCCAGGATCTCTAAAAGGATTGGAGTTTTTGGAGACACATCTCCATTCAATGGGAAGCTGGCCCTGCAGATAGAACCCGATAAAATGCCTCTGGGTGTGTGTACATCTTCCGGCACCATCGATCCGTCTTTGAGTTTCGGTAAAGCAGATGCGGATGCAGCAGCTACAGTTCTGGGAAATATGGTGAAGCGGCCTGAAGATATGAGCAGTGTGCTGGAATGGGGAATGAAGATTCCTGGAATTCAAGGGATAATGGTTATTATAGATGACAGGCTTGGAATAGCTGGAGACCCCAAAATCGTCAAACAATGAACAGGATGGTGTATGGTGTGAAGGCAAAAGGAAGCATATCTGTCAAAATCGATAAAAATGAAGTTCTGAGGTATCTGGGTTTTAAACGGGGCAGGACAAAAGAAGATAAGCGGGTAAAGGATTTAATAAACTATACGATAGAGGATGTAGTAGAGGTAATAAAACCCCGATACGCTTTTGATACATTCAGGATTAAAAAAGAGCCACAGGGCATTGTGGCTGATGACACAAACCTTGTTATTGACTGTAGTGCTGTTGTAAGGCTGTTAGACACATCCCGTTATATTACAATCATGGTTGTGACAGTTGGAAAAGAACTGGAAACATTGATTGATAGGCTTTTTAAAGAAGGTAAATTCACAGAAGGTTCCATAGCAGATGCTGTCGGTTCAGAGGCTGTTGAGAAGGCTGCAGATGCAGTTAACGATATTGTTAAGGAAAGGGCAGCGGAGATGGGATATCACATTACAAAAAGATTCAGCCCGGGATACGGTGGCTGGAACCTGAAAGTGCAGAGAAAGCTCCTGGAGCTTTCGGGAGGCTGTGATATAGGTGTTACAGTCAATGAAAACGACATGCTTGTACCGAGAAAATCTGTTACAGCTGTTATCGGGTGGACCAGAGAGGGACAGGAGAATTTATCACACAAATGCACATACTGCAGCATGAATTCATGCGGTTTTAAAGGAGAGTTGTAAAAATGGCAGTAAAGAATTTTTACCATGAAATAAAACAAAGGGTATTGATTTGTGACGGTGCCATGGGGACAATGCTCCAGAATGCAGTGGAGGTTGGGAAATGCCCCGAAATGCTCAACTTAATTAAGCCTCATATCGTAAGGAAGGTTCATGAAGAATATGTGGAAGCTGGTGCCGATATCATCCTCACCAACACCTTTGGTGCCAACAGGCTCAAACTGAAGGAATATGGTGTGGGCCATGAGGTCAGCAAGATAAATCAGGCAGCTGTCAGGATAGCAAGAGAAGCCTGTGGAGATAAGAGCTTTCTGGCGGGGGATATTGGACCCACAGGGCAGCTGGTAGAGCCTCTGGGAGATTTATCCTTTGATACCGCTTATGAGGTTTTCCATGAACAGGCAGAGGCGCTCGTAAAAGCCGGGGTTGACCTTATAATTATAGAAACAATGGCAGACCTGCAGGAGCTCAGGGCTGCAGTGATTGCAGCCAGAAATGCAGCAATGGGGATTCCGGTGATTGCCCAGATGGCCTTCACAGAAGGAATAAGGTCCATGACGGGAACAGACCCGGAAACTACCGTTACAGTGCTGCAGGGTCTGGGGGTGGATGCAGCAGGAGCCAACTGTGGTAAGGGGCCCGAGGAAATGATTAACATTATTAAACAAATGGCCGGAGCATCAACCCTGCCTTTAATTGTCCAGCCTAATGCCGGCCTGCCCCGGCTGGTTGATGGAAAAACCCAATTCGACCTGGAGCCAGAAAAAATGGCGGCTTATGCACTGGACCTGGTTAAGGCTGGAGCGAATATAATAGGAGGCTGTTGCGGCACCACCCCACAGCACATCAGAGCTATTGTCAGCCGAGTAAAGGGTTTAAAGCCTGTGCGGCGGAAACCGAAAGTTTTGGGTAGACTGGCGTCCAGGGCACACACAATAACCTTTAGAAAAAATGATCCCACCCATGTGATCGGGGAACGCATCAATCCCACCGGAAGGCCAGACCTCCAGCAGGCTCTAAAAAGCAGAAACTTCTCGGTGATTAGTACAGAAGCCAGAAAGCAGGTTGAACATGGAGCCGACATCCTCGATATAAATGTGGGGGTTACTGGTATTGATGAAGGGGAATTGATGAAAGGTGTGGTGCTGAGTGTTCAGCAGGCTGTTGATGTTCCCCTTTCTATTGATACAAAAAACCCCAGGGCTTTGGAAGAGGGTCTTAAAAATTTTGCCGGTAAGGCTTTAATAAATTCGGTGGAAGGCAGGGAAGAAAGCCTCAGCACCATTTTACCCCTTGCCAAAAGCTACGGTGCAGCTGTTATAGGGCTTACTATAGGTGGAAAGGGGATACCGGAAAAAGCTGAAGAGAGGTTCGAGGTGGCTAAATACATTGTCGATACTGCTTTGAGCTACGGCATCCCAAGGGAAGATATCTTTATTGATTGTTTGACACTTTCAGCGGGAGCCCAGCAGCCCCTGGTGGAAGAAACTTTAAAAGCTCTAGCAATGATAAAAGAAGGTCTGGGAGTAAAGACAGTGCTGGGTGTCAGCAATGTATCCCATGGATTGCCGGAGAGGGAGGATTTGAATGCAGCCTTTCTTTCTATGGCCCTTGCTGCAGGTCTTGACCTTCCCATCCTGAACCCACACAGCAGAAAGATTATGAACATTCTCAGGGCGTGTGATGTGCTCATCAGCAGAGACAGCAATGCCCGGAGATATATAGAGGTAACAAAGGCAATACCTATTACCCCGAAGCATAGGGAAGATGTGGAACAGGATGCGAGAAAGCAGGTGTATCAAGCGGTATTGAATGGTGATAGGGATAACATTCTTGAGTTTGTTAAAAAGCTTGATGGTAGAGAAGCCCCTTTTGAGATTATTAACAAAATCATCATTCCTGCCCTGGAAGTGGTGGGTGATATGTATGAAAAGGGAATGTATTTTCTTCCCCAGTTGATGTTAGCTGCTGAAACTGCTAAAAAAGCCTTCACATATCTTAAAGGCAAAATGCCTGAGGGAGCTTCACATCACCGGGGGAGTGTGGTAATGGCTACCGTCAAAGGGGATATTCATGATATAGGCAAGAACATCGTGGCTGCCATTTTAAGCCAGCACGGTTTCAAAGTGATAGACCTTGGCAAGGATGTGGATGCCGAAACCATTGTAGGAAGGGCATTACAGGAAAAACCGTGTGTTGTTGGATTGAGCGCCCTTATGACAACCACAATGCCCCAGATGGAGAAAACAGTCAAAATGCTTAAAGAGGCAGACAGGGATATACCCCTTATGGTGGGAGGGGCTGTTGTTACCAGAGAATTTGCCAAGGGTATAGGTGCATTTTATGCAAAAGATGCCGTTGAGGCTGTTTCTGTAACAAAAGAACTGTTTAAACACATAAGGAGAGAAGAGGGGAGAGGAACAAAATGAATTGTTTTAGAGAGAAACTAAGAAGAAAAAAGTTCTGTATAACCGTCGAACTGGACCCACCTAAAGGTGCCAACATCGACAAAACGATCGGTGAAGCCAATTCAATAAAGGACTGGGTTGATGCGGTGAACATCGCTGACAGCCCCATGGCCAACATGCGGATGACTCCTATAGCCCTTGCCCATGTGGTGAAAAGAGATACCGGGCTGGATACTGTATTTCATCTGACATGCAGGGACAGAAACATAATAGGACTCCAGGCGGAGCTCCTGGGTGCAGCTGCTCTGGGAGTTGAAAACATCCTAGCGATAACAGGGGACCCTCCTGAAAGGGGGGATCATCCGGGAATAAAAGGTGTTTTTGAGGTGGACTCAACGGGCCTGGTGCGCCTTGCCAGTTCACTAAACAACAAAAGGGATTTTATGGGGAACGAACTAGAAAAGGCAACATGCTTTAACATTGGTGTGGCTGTAAACCCTGCAGCCGAGGATCTGGAGAAAGAGATAGACAAACTGGCACATAAGGTTGAGAATGGGGCAAACTTTGCCCAGACCCAGCCAGTTTATGATTTAAAAACTGCTGAAAGGTTCATTAAAAAAGTGGAACACCTAAACATACCCATTTTGATTGGAATTCTTCCATTGAAGAGTTACAGGATGGCAAAGTACCTTGCTGAGAAGGTTCCCGGAATCTCTGTTCCGGAGAATCTAATAGAGGCCATGAGGATTAAAGGCAGAGCAGCCGGAATAGAGGCAGCCAGGTTTCTTATCAGCAATTTGAAGGATATGGCTGATGGAATCCACATCATGCCTGTTAATGAGATTCAGATGGTTCATGAGGTGCTTGAAGGGATAGAAGTTGTAACAAGGTTAAGAGCATGAGCGAGTAAGCAGGATGCATGAGCTGTCTTAAAAGATTTCGGAATAGGGGCACAATGTGCTCCTTTTTATTAATATGCAGCATAGAATAGCAGATTTATGCCGAACTTTCGTGTAAAGAAACTTTTGTTGTTTATGAATGATGTGGTTCCTGAACAGTTATGTGCTTTCAAGGGGTGTTGTTTACCTGATGAAAAATGAGTTATAATTATTATTAAAGCAGTTTATAATGAGGAGAGAGGAGAGACAGCGGTGATTGCATTAAAAAACGGTAAAATATATACCATGGCCGGAGAAATAATAGAAAAGGGAACAGTGCTCATTGAGCATGGCAAAATAAGGGGTGTGGGGGAAGATATCAAAGTGCCCAAAGGCTGTGAAGTGATAAATGTAAAAGGCATGGTGGTTATGCCGGGATTGATAGATGCTCACACCCATGTGGGAATCTATGAAGAAGGAGTGGGAGAAGATGGAGAGGATACCAATGAAATGACCGATCCCGTAACACCCGAGTTGAGAGCCATTGATGCTATAAATCCCCGGGATAAGGCCTTCGAGGAAGCTCGTCAGGCGGGAATAACGACTATTGCTGCAGGGCCGGGTAGTGCCAATGTAATAGGAGGTCAGGCGGTTGCTCTGAAAACGTATGGCGATATTGTGGACGATATGATCATCAAGGCACCCTCGGGTTTGAAGGTTGCCTTTGGTGAAAACCCCAAAAGGGTGTATGGTGAGCAGCGAAAAAGCCCGTCAACGAGGATGGCAATAGCTGCAATCCTTAGAGGAGCATTGATGGAAGCTCAGGACTATATAGATAAGATGGAAAAGGGCAAGAAAGACCCCGATAAACTGCCTGACAGGGATCTGGGGCTGGAAGCGCTGGCTAAAGTTTTAAAGAGGGAGATTCCCCTGAGAGCCCATGCTCACAGAGCAGATGACATTATGACTGCCATTCGAATTGCCAGGGAGTTTAATGTTGATATTTCCATAGAACACTGCACAGAGGGGCACAAGATAGCCGGTAGACTGGCAAAAGAGAAGATACCCGCCGTGGTAGGTCCATCTTTAATTGCTAGAATTAAAATTGAGTTGAATGAAAAGAGCTTTAAGACTCCTGGAGAACTTGCTAAAGCCGGAGTTAAAGTCGCCCTGATGACGGACCATCCGGTTATTCCTATACAGTATCTGCCTGTGTGTGCAGCTCTGGCAGTGAAGGAAGGAATGGATGAATATGAGGCGCTGAAAGCCATAACAATAAATGCTGCGGAAATCATTGGTATTCAGGACAGGGTAGGCAGTATTGAAAAGGGCAAGGATGCTGATATAGCAGTTTTCGATGGCAATCCCATTGATATCAAATCACGGCCCAAACTGGTTTTAATTGATGGTAAGGTTGTGTATAATGCTATGTAGCTGCGACCTGTGATGTGTTCTGTCAAGGGCCCGGCACTCAAAAGCTAATTGAGTGCCGGGAGGCACAGCCTTTACCTTTGACAGAACACAGGAGAAAGCTATAATGATTTAATTATTGACTGGATTAGGTTTGCATGACATTTAACTCAGCTAAAATGGAGAAGAACCTACTTTATTTTAAGAAAGGGAATAACAGGCATGAAGGGGTGCTGTGAAGCAAAAAAATAACACCCCGGAGAAAACGAAGAATATAAAGGTTGTGTAGCTCCAATCTATCCTCAAGGAGGTGTTAGGATGTTTAACAGAAAAAACTATCTTATTACACTGCTTATCCTTATAAGCTTTTTGCTGGGAGTGGCGGTTACAGGTGGTGCCATTTATCTGTTTAGAGGTGTGGATTTCATTAAAGCGGCTACCATTGATGAAATACAGCAGAAGACAGAGGCAGGTTTACAGGGAACACCGCATTCTTATATTGGTTTTGGTCCAGATACCATTGCGGAAATGGTTGAAAAAGCCGGACCTGCAGTGGTAAAAATCGATACGATGGTGAAGGTAAAACGGAGAACCAATCCATTTTTTGATGACCCGTTTTTCAGGGAGTTTTTCGAACCCTTCTATTTTGATAGGCCTCAAACCCAGATTCAGAGAGGAATTGGTTCGGGTTTCATCTTTTCGGAAGATGGCTACATTCTCACGAATGAGCATGTCATAAACGGCGCTGATGAGATAAAGGTGACGGTCCAGGGATATGAGAAACCTTTTATAGCTAAAGTAGTGGGTTCGGATTATGCCCTTGATCTGGCTGTGCTTAAAATCGATGCACCCAAAGAGCTTCCTTACCTTGAAATGGGCGATTCTGATAAAATTAGAGTCGGTGAATGGGTGGTTGCAATAGGAAACCCCTACGGCCTGGACCACACTGTAACGGCTGGAGTTATAAGCGCCAAGGGCAGACCTCTGTCTATCCAGGACAGACACTACGAAAATCTGCTTCAAACGGATGCATCCATCAATCCGGGCAACAGCGGTGGGCCGCTGCTGAACCTTAAAGGAGAAGTTATCGGTATTAACACGGCCATAAATGCCCAGGCTCAGGGAATCGGTTTTGCTATACCCACCAACATGGTAAAAGGCGTGCTGGAGCAGCTTGTTAAAGAAGGTAAGATAAGAAGACCCTGGCTGGGAGTTATTATTCAGGACATCACTCCGGAACTTGCAGAATACTTTGAGCTAGATAGTCTTGATGGAGCTATTATTGCCTATGTAGAGCCAGGAAGCCCGGCCGATGAAGCGGGTCTTCAGCGTGGGGATATCATCCTGGAGATCGATAAAAAACTAATAAAAGATGCCGATGATGTGGTTGAAATCATACAAAACTCTGAAATAGGCCAGAAAGTTGTAATGCTCATCAACCGATTCGGCAAGACACGGTACGTCACTGTGAAAATAGGAGAAAAACCTCAAAGGAAATAAAAACCCTGCAGCACTGCTGCAGGGTTTTTGGGTCCGCAGCACATAATAAAAGGTGCTGGTTTCAGGTATCAAATCGGGGAAAACATCGAGTATGTTTTTGCCTGTTGCCTTTTCAGGCTCTATCCCGGCGATGTTTGACGCAGGTTCATTATAAAAAGTAATGTTTGCATTCCTGTCAACTACAATTATTCCTTCTTCCAGGTGTATCAAAATTGATTCCAAAAGGTGTTTATAATCCATACAAATCAGCTCCTGAAATATTCTTAGTAATATAAATATTTAGCCAATTTCGTGAAACTCCTCTAATTTTGTAATCATAGAAATATCTACCTAAAGGATTTATTTGATAGTTGTTGAATATAAGTGTGTATGTTGTTGGGAGGGGTGGAAATGGATAAAAGCAAGGCATTGGGAAACCTTCTAATAATACTTGTCGCTGCTGCAATCCTTATGGGAGTTGTGTATTTTTATTCTTTCTTGATAATTAAACCTTACAGCGGTTTTGAGCATATACTGGTTATTGAAGAAAAGGTATATAGAAAAAACCCCTATATAATTAAAAGGGGTCAGGTTTTGGTAAACTCTAAAATAATCGGCAAGGAGATTGATCCTCACCTCCATTGGGATGAGAAAGCCGAAAAGGTTACCCTTACGACAAACAACAAAACCATCAGGTTTAAGACAGACAGCCTGACGGCAATGGTGAATGCCCAACCCGTTCAGATTAACATTCCTGCTACAAAAGTAGAGGATAGCCTTTATATTCCCATTGAGTTTCTGGCAGATTTTTTCAACATTGAAGTCAGCAAATATCTCGATATGGATAGAGTTGTGGTGGATAAGAGGAACCAACAGCGCAAAATCGGTGTTCCGCTGGAATGGACTCCCCTTAAAATCAAACCCTCAGTGCTGTCACCCGTCTACGCTTTTGTAGACAGTGATGATGCTTTGTATGTATATGGAGAAACAAAGGAGTGGTACAGGGTAAGGACGATGGATGGAGTCTTCGGGTATGTCAAAAAGGATTTGCTGGAGGTGGAGATTTTTATGGGTCCTGTTTTTACACAGGAAGAACCAGAACAGGGGCTATGGGAACCCGAAAAAGGCAAAATCAATCTTGTGTGGGATTATATATATAAGAAGACCCCTGACGTAACAGGGAGAGCTCCCATTAAAGGTCTTGATGTTATTTCACCCACATGGTTTAGCCTGACCGATGAAGAGGGAAATATCGATAACAAGGCGGATATAAGCTATGTGAGATGGGCTCACAAAAATGGGTACAGGGTATGGGCACTGTTTGATAACAGTTTTGATCCCGATATTACCAGCAGGGTATTAAATGATACTGATAAGCGGGAAAAGGTCATAAGACAGCTGCTGGTTTATGCCCGGCTTTATGAGCTTGATGGCATAAACATTGACTTTGAAAACGTGTATTATGAAGACAGGGATATGTTGACACAGTTCATAAGAGAACTTACTCCAATACTCCATCAACAAAACCTGGTTGTTTCCATAGATGTAACGGTTAAATCCTACAGCCTCAACTGGTCTCTGTGCTATGACCGAAAAAGCTTGGGTGGGATTGTGGATTATATAGTTCTCATGGCATATGATGAACACTGGGTGACCAGTCCGGTAAGCGGGCCGGTGGCTTCAATAGGATGGGTGGAAGAAGGCATCAGAACTCTGCTGGAAGAAGTAGCACCCTCTAAAGTGCTGCTGGGACTGCCCTTTTATACCAGGGAATGGGAGGAAACTCTAGATGCCAAGGGTTCTATCAAAGTTAAATCAAAGGCCCTTTCCATGGCTCAGGCAAGGAAAAGAATCAAAGAAAACAACGCCCGGATTATATGGGATGAAGCAACGGGGATGTATTTTGCTACGTATAAAAAAGGTGATACAGTCTATAAAATATGGCTGGAAGATGTGAAATCCATTGAATTAAAGGCTTCCCTTGTTCAAAAATACAATCTTGCAGGCACTGCTGCATGGCGGCTGGGTTTTGAGGAAAAAGAGGTATGGAACGTGCTGTATAATGTTTTAAAACCGCAAAAAATTTAAATAGGTTCTTCTCCATTTTAGTTGAATTAAATGTCATACAAACCCAATCCGGTCAATAGTTAAATCAT
>DFNM01000077.1:0-2525 GCA_002376045.1 Firmicutes bacterium UBA3567 | reverse complement strand
AATCCGGTCAATAGTTAAATCATTTTAGTTGTTAAGAATTGACCGGATACTTCAACAACAGCGAATGTGGTTCACGAGTGTCCAAGATTTTGATGGGGATGGAAAAGGGAAGTCGTTTTTTCGATATATGGAATGAAGGCTTGATGATGGGAGGGAAAATGATGAGAAAAATTATGCTGCTTGTATTGGTTTTATTCATATTGGGAATAGGAACGGGGTGCACTTCTAAAGATCAGGATGTTTCCTATTCAGGCAGGATAGAGGCGACGGAAATAGATATCCGACCGGAAGTGGGAGGGGTTATAAAAAACCTGTGGGTTTCGGAGGGAGATTATGTCAAAAAAGGCCAGCTTTTGGTTGAATTGGATGGGGAGAGCCTGATTTTGGAGCTGAAACAGGCTGAATCAGCAGTGGAAAAGGCTCAGGCAAGATTGAAGGATGTTCTTTCTGGGGCAAGGAGCCAGGAAATTGAAGGGGCAAAGGCAGAAATTCGCAATATTCAGGCCAGGCTCCAGCAGGCTAAAAAGGATCTTAGTTTTTTTGCGGAAAGAGAGGAGCGTTATAGGAAACTGATGGAGGCTGGAGCGGTATCAAAACAAACCTATGAGGATATCCAGCATGCCCTTGAAAAGGCCCAAAACGGTGTGGAAGTTCTCAAAACCAGCTTGAGCAAAGCCCGTTCCCGCCTTGATCTATTGGAGGCAGGGAATACAGCTAATTATATACAAGTCCTTCAAGCTGAACTAAAACAGGCTGAAACTTTGAAAAAACAGATTGAATTACAGCTGCAAAAAACCAGGATTTATTCTCCCCTAAGCGGGGTTGTTGAACTAAAAAATTTTGAAGCAGGAGAACTGGTTGGAAAAGGAGACAACCTGATGACCATTATTGATTTGAAGGATCAATGGGTTAATATCTATGTTCCCCAGCCAGAATTAGGGGACTGGCATTTGGGAGACAAAGTTAAGCTGGTTGCCGATGCTTTCCCGGAAAAAACTTTTTCAGGGGAAGTGGCCACAACCCCAAATTGTTGATCCTTGATGAACCTACTGCAGGGGTTGATCCAGTATCGAGAAGGGTTTTTTGGAGAGTTATTCATAAGCTGGCCGGTGACGGTATGACCGTTATTGTTACCACTCACTACATGGATGAAGCAGAAACCTGCCACAATACGGCTTTCATGTTTGCAGGGCAGGTCCTAGCATATGGCCCTCCTAATGAGTTGATAAAGGCCCATCAGGTGGAAAGCCTGGAAGAAGCCTTTTTAACTCTTGTGAAGCGAAAAACAGGAGAAGAAGTGGAGGTTTCCTTTAAATCACTCATGGGTTAGGAGGAGCAAAATGAATGGTAAAAGACTGCTTTCAATTACTCTGAAAGAGTTTATTCACATTAGGAGGGACAGACCAAGTCTTATGATGGCACTGATAGTTCCTGTAGTTATGCTGCTGCTGTTTGGTTATGCCGTCAATACGGATGTTGAAAATTCTCCCCTGGCTGTCCTGGATATGGCCTCGACTCGAGAAAGCAGGGAACTGGCGGCTGCTTTCAACAATTCAGGTTATTTTAAGGTAGAAGAATATGTTACTGAATACGGGCAGCTCAAGCGTTTGATTGATAGTGGAGAGATGAAAGCAGGCTTAATTATACCTTCGGATTACTCTACTCTGTTGAAAAGGGGAGAAAGCCCGGCTGTCCAGTTGATTATAGATGGTTCTGATCCAACCGTAGCGAGAATACTGCTGACAACAGGAAATTTGATTGTAAGATATAAAGGTATGGATTTTGCTGCAAAATATGGTTTGGGCATCTCTGCTTTATCGAAGATGACGGGAATACACCTGTCCACAAGAGTTTGGTACAATCCGAACATGGAAAGCGATATGTTTAACATTCCCGGGCTGATGGGGATTATTATGCAGAATATAACAGTTATGCTTACGGCCTTTGCGATGGTTCGAGAAAGGGAAAGGGGAACCCTTGAACAGCTGATAGTGACTCCCGTTAAACCCCTGGAATTGATTATAGGAAAGCTGATACCCTATGTGATAATCGGCAGTCTGGATTTTTTGATGGTTTTGGTGATGGGGATCTGCTGGTTTAAAGTACCCGTCAGGGGGGAGATTTCACTGCTTTTGGAACTGGCAGGAATTTTTCTGGTGTGTGCTCTCGCTATAGGGATGTTGATATCTACTATTGCCAAAACCCAGCTGCAGGCAATGCAGATGACTATCATGTTTTTACTGCCCAGTGTGCTGCTCAGCGGATTTGTTTTTCCCCGTGAATCAATGCCGGATGTGATAAGGTTTTTGGGTTCTCTGATACCCCTCACATATTTTCTAAAAATTTTGAGGGGGATTATCTTAAAGGGAGTGGGATTTGAACTGCTTCAATCGGAAGTTCTAGCCCTGAGCATCTTTACCGTAGTCGTTGTAGCTCTGGCAAGTTTACGGTTTAAGAAACGGCTTGATTAATTTTAAAAGTTGAAGGATTAAATTAGCCTGGATGAAGATTGCAATATTAAATGC
>DFNM01000019.1 GCA_002376045.1 Firmicutes bacterium UBA3567 | reverse complement strand
CTGTTTTCCTTACCAAGCTCCACTAATGCTGCTCCATAGGCATCTCTCGTTGATTCGGTTCTCTTCACTCTCTACTCCTCCCCCTTGTTTAATTCTCGAAGAGCCTGTTCTGCCTCCTGGGCACTCGGGGCTTTGCCGTGCCAGTCCACTTCATTTTCCATAAAGGATACGCCTTTTCCTTTAACGGTTTTTGCAATAAGTATGGTGGGTCTTCCCTTAACTTTTTGAGCTTCATTTATGGCAGTGATAATTTCTTCAAAATCATGGCCATCTATTTCTATAACATTCCATCCAAAAGCCTGCCACTTCACTTTTATGGGTTCCGGTGACATTACCTGAGAAATGGGGCCGTCGATTTGCAGACCGTTATAGTCTAAAACTGCAATAAGGTTATCTAGATTATAATGAACCGCTGCCATGGCAGCTTCCCATATCTGGCCTTCCTCTATTTCTCCATCCCCTAGCAAAACGTAAACATAGTTTTGCTTGTTATCAAGTTTGTATCCCAGAGCCATACCAACGGCTACTGAAAGCCCTTGACCCAGAGAACCTGTGGAAATTTCAACACCGGGAGTTTTTTTCATATCTGGATGTCCCTGAAGAATGCTGCCTTTCTTCCTCAATGTCATCAGTTCTTCTTTGGAGAAAAACCCCTTTTCTGCTAAAACTGCATACAGGGCCGGTGCAGCATGACCCTTGCTCAGCACAAACCTGTCCCTATCCGGCCAGTTGGGGTTTGATGGATCCACTTTCATAACTTGAAAATACAGGGCGGTTAGAATTTCAACTATAGAAAGGGAACCACCGGGGTGACCGGACCCTGCCTCTGCCAGCATTTTTATTATGTTTATTCTAACCTTTTTTGCAGTGCTTTTTAATTCAGAAAGGCGTTCATTATCAATCAAAATCTTCAACCCCTCTCGATTAATGATCTAATAAATCCCTTTAATTACAGCAGAAGTCTTAAGGGATTTTCCATGAGATCCTTTAATGTTTTCAGGAACTTAGCCCCTTCAGCTCCATCTATGACTCGGTGGTCACACGATAAAGTTATATTCATAATGGGCTTTATCTTGATTTCCTTTTCAGGTGTTACTACGGGCCTATCCTGGATTTTCCCGAGGGCCAGTATGGCACTTTCAGGTTGATTGATAATGGCTGTAAACTCTACTATATCAAACATACCCAGGTTCGAAATGGTAAATGTTCCTCCCGTGTAATCATCAGGTGTTAATTTGTTGTTTCGTGCTTTTTCAATTAATTCTCTGGATTCCCTGGCTATTTGTGCAAGGGATTTTGTCTCCGCATTTTTAATCACGGGGACAATCAGTCCATTATCAAGAGCTACAGCAAGACCGATGTTTATGGGTTTCAGCATCTGAATCTTATCACCTTTTATTCTGGAATTTATTATTCTGTGTTTTTCCAGGGCTTTTGCGGTTATCTTTACTAGTATATCATTAAAGGAAAGCTTGATACCATCTTTTTCTAGTGATTTATTCAATTCTTCCCTGACGTTTATAAGAGACGTCATATCAACTTCTGAGCGCAAATAAAAATGGGGTGCCTTATTGACGCTCTCGGTCATTTTATCGGCGATAATCTTCCTCATACCTGTTAAAGGAATCTCTTCTAACACGGAGCCTTCCTGCTGCGCAGTTTTTGAACCCCCCAGACTTTCCAGCACATGGGATTTCATAACCCTCTTACCCGATTCTACCTGAATATCTTTAAGGGGCACTCCTTTTTCCTGTGCTATCTTCTTTGCTACGGGAGATGCTTTGGGAGTTTGTGTATACTGTATATATCTCTCTACATCTGCTGCCTGAATCCTTGAATTGGGGCCAGTTCCGGTAATCTGATACAGGTCTACATTGTATTCCCGCGCTATTCTTTTGGCTGCAGGTGTGGCCTTGATTTTGCCGTACTTCCCTATGCTGGGATTATCACTTACTTCATCGGGTTTCTCGGTTTTTTCAACGTCTGATTCTTCTCTGGAAGCTTTTATATAGTCTTCGGTTTCATCGGTCTGCTCCTGAGGTGTGGGTGCTGCAGCCCTTTCAATTTCAGGCAGGGGTTCATCAGCTTCTCCGATTATAGCAATGGGTGTTAAAATGGGTACGGTTTTCCCCTCCTCATACAGGAGCTTTCTTACAATCCCATCAGCAGGGGATTCTTCCTCTAAATTAACTTTGTCCGTCTGGATTTCCAGAAGAGGTTCACCTTTTTCAACCCGCTCCCCCTCTTTTTTAAACCATTTCACGATTACTCCTTCCGTCATTGTCAAACCCAATTTGGGCATTTTTACAATGGTAGCCATTCTAATACCTCCTTACCTGCTTTAATTTACCATTTCTTCTACTGCTTTGATTATATCTTCTACCTGAGGAACAACGGCTTTCTCCAGCTTCGGATTGTAGGGAATAGGTGTATCCAGGCCTGCCAATCTCTTAATGGGTGCATCCAGATAATCGAAGGCTTCGCTTTCACAGATCTTCGCAGCAACTTCTGCACCCCATCCCGCATTTTTGCAGTCATCTTCTGCAATAATCACTTTTCCTGTCTTAATAACGGATTGTGTTATCGTTTCTACATCAAAAGGTACATAGGTCCTAGGATCCACAACTTCTACACTGATGCCTTCAGCCTGCAGTTTTTCAGCAGCTTCAATGGCCCTGGGAACCATTATGGAACCTGCTATTATTGTTACATCCGTTCCTTCTCGCTTCACATCTGCTTTACCCAGTGGTATTACATAATCTTCTTCAGGCACTTCTCCCTTCGTGGGATAGAGGAGCTTGTGTTCAAGGAAAACAACAGGGTTGTCATCCCTTACAGCCGCTTTAAACAAACCTTTTACATCATAAGGTGTGGAAGGCATAACAACCTTCAAGCCCGGAATATGGGTGAATAATGCGGTAAGGCTCTGGGAATGTTGGGCTGCTGCTCCTGTTCCCGAACCCTGGGGAGCTCTCAACACCATGGGAACTTTGGCTTTACCCCCAAACATATACCGTATTTTTGCCGCCTGATTTATCAGCTGGTCCATAGCAATGGTAATAAAGTCTGCAAACATTATCTCTGCAATAGGTCTCATTCCCGTCAGTGCACTGCCAACAGCCGTACCAACTATAGCCGCTTCGGATATGGGGGTATCTTTTACCCTCTCTTCTCCAAACTCTTCCAAAAGTCCTTGGGTGACTTTAAATGCGCCACCATAAATCCCTACATCTTCTCCCATAATAAACACATTTTCATCCCGCCGCATTTCCTCTCTAATTGCGTCCCTTAATGCCTGTATATATGTGATCATTGCCATTTTATACCCCTCCTACCTTTTGGAAGTTTTATGCATAAATTCCATCCAGCACATCTTCCACTTTTGGTTCGGGGCTAGCTTTGGCAAATTCTTCAGCTTCGGCAATGGCTTTTTCCACCTTTGCTTCCACCTCTTTCAGCTCTACTTCTGTTGCTATCCCCTTTTCCAAAAGTTTTTCTCGGTATCTTTTAATGGGACACTTTTTCATCCATAATTTTATCTCTTCCTTTGTCCTGTAGACATTCGCATCACTCTTTGAATGTCCTTTCCATCTGTATGTCTTGCATTCTACAAGGGCTGGACCATTACCTGCTCTGGCATCATCCACTGCTTTCTTTACCGTTTCGTAAACTGCTTCTACATCATTTCCATCCACCACATACCCCGGAATGTTGTAGGCTTTACCCCGCTCAGCAATATTTTCAACTGAACAGGCTTTTTTAACAGAAGTGGACATCCCATACATGTTGTTTTCTACCACGAAAACAACCGGCAGTTTCCACACTGCTGCAAGATTAATGGATTCATGGAATACCCCTGTGTTGGATGCACCATCTCCAAAAAAGCACAGGGTTACTCTTCCGTTTTTTTTCATTTTACAGGTAAGGGCTGTTCCTACAGCTATGGGAATACCACCACCAACGACACCATTGGCACCCAGATTTCCGGTTTCAAGGTCTGCTATATGCATTGAACCTCCACGGCCTCTACAGTAGCCGGTTTCTTTCCCCAGCAGTTCCGCCATCATTTTGTCCAGCCGAGCTCCTTTGGCTATGCAGTGACCATGGCCCCTGTGAGTACTGGTGATATAGTCTTCTTTGTCCAGGGCAGCGATGGCTCCAACTGCCGTTGCTTCCTCTCCAATATAAAGGTGGCAGGTTCCCCACATCAGGTTTGCCTTGAAAAACTCATCCACCTTTTCTTCAAACCGCCTGATCTTCAGCATCTGTTCGTACATCTCGAGCCTTTTTGCTTTTGTAAGCATTTTTGCATCCCTCCTGTATGAAAATAAGGTGTCACAGCCAACCTTTCATTTACCTTTTCCTTTTATAAAGCAAGCACTGTTTCAAAAATTATGCCTACTTTATATACCACTTTTTATACCGTCTATAAGGTCAATAAAT
>DFNM01000209.1:4479-9382 GCA_002376045.1 Firmicutes bacterium UBA3567 | reverse complement strand
GGCTTTAAGTCCATATATGCATACAACAGCAGGCCCTTTGTTATCAATGGCACCTCTCCCATAGATTTTGCCGTTATGGATTTCCCCGCCGTAAGGGGGATATGTCCAGTTCTTGCCCTCAGGGACAACATCCAGATGAACCAACACCGCTACTATCTCATCACCCTCACCGTACTCGATATGCCCGGCATAACCGTCCACGTTTTCAACCTTTAAACCCAAGTTTTTACCCAGTTTAAGGCTGTATACCAGGGCCTTGCCAACCCCCTCCCCAAAGGGCATCCCGGGTTTGGCTTCATCCTCAACGCTTTTGATTTTTATGAGTTCCTGAGTGGATTTTACGATTTCATCCTTCATACTGTCGATAAGGCTTTCCAGCTTATTCATTTTAACTGATGCCTCCTTTCTAGAATTTTGTTGCTGTTTTCCAATAGCTAATCCCCAACAAACACCTGAATTGTAAATTACTGATACTCCAACCAATTATGATTGTATCAAAAAAATTTAAAAAAAAGAACAGTAGAAACTATGTGAATTTTTTTTGCTTCTAAGGGTAGATTAATAACAAAAATCGATGTTTTATAATTTTTGACATGAAAGGGTTCGAAAAGTGTTGCGAAGGCTTCTGAGAAAAATAAAATTTTTCATGCAAAGGAATTTTGAAAACAACAAACCTTTATCTTCCAACCAATTGAAAACAAGTTTATCTAAAAAGCTGAACACAAATTTAGAAAACATAAAAAATATTTTAAACCACAGCAGTGATGTCGCTATACGCTTATTCGACATCGGATCAGACAACAAATCGAGGGCTGCTATAGCTTTTATAGACGGTCTTGTTGATAAAAGCACTATCAATGAATACATAATGAAATCCTTAATGTTGGACAGCCGCACTGCTCTTCCCACACCATTAACCGGTAAAAAGGATATGCTTGGTATAATAAAAAAGAACATTTTGACTGCAGCAGAATTAAGAGAAGTTAAGACTTTCGAAGAGCTTATTTACGGGATGCTTTCGGGAGAAGTTGTTTTAATCGTGGATGGTTATGATACGGCTTTTATCATAGGAGCAAAAGGCTGGGAGAGTAGAGGAGTTCAGGAACCGAATACAGAGACAGTAGTAAGGGGGCCCCGGGAAGGTTTCACAGAAAACTTACGTACAAACACAGCCATGCTCAGAAGAAGGTTAAAAAGCCCCAACCTGGTATTTGAACATCTAAAGATCGGCAGGGTAACAAACACAGATGTGTGTATTGTATACATTCGAGGTATTACGAATATAAAAATAGTGCAGGAATTAAGGCGAAGACTTAACAGAATAGATATAGACGGTATTCTAGAATCAGGTTACATTGAACAGCTCATTGAAGATGCTCCCTTTTCCATATTTCCCACAATAGGGAACACAGAAAGACCGGATAAAGTTGCAGCAAAGCTCCTGGAAGGCAGGGTAGCAGTTCTAACCGATGGGTCACCTATGGCCTTAACCCTTCCCTACCTTTTCATGGAAGGGATTCAAAGCAGTGAGGATTATTATTCCAGGACCTGGTTCAGCACCATAGTCAGGTGGATCAGGATAGCTGCTTTAATCATAACCATACTTCTCCCTCCCCTATACATAGCAGGTCAATCATATCATCAGGAAATGATACCAACAGTGCTTCTTCTAACAATGGCAGCTGCAAAAGAAGGAATCCCCTTTCCGGTATTCATAGAAACACTGCTGATGGGAATAAGCTTTGAAATGCTGAAAGAAGCAGGAGTAAGAATGCCAAGACCCATTGGTCATGCTATAAGCATCGTTGGAGCTCTTGTGCTCGGGGAAGCTGCCGTCAATGCAGGAGTTGTGAGTGCTCCTGCTGTTATTGTAACGGCTATTACTGGAATTGCAGGGTTTATTATACCTACCCATAATGATTCTTTTCCAATTTTAAGGTTGGTTTTTGCAATCTTAGCAGCAATAGCCGGTCTTTTCGGTCTTCTGCTGGGAATTGTCTTTTTATTAATTCACCTGGTCAGTCTACGATCATTCGGAATTCCCTATCTATCACCTATAGCCCCCGGTATTATACAGGACCTAAAAGACACAGCAATAAGAGCTCCACTGTGGGCCATGTATAAGCGCCCCCGTGCGATTAACCGGAAAAATCCTGTTAGGTTGGGAGCTGATGAACCGTCCCAGCCCCCGGAAGATAAAGAAAAGGATGGGTGATTGAGCATGCTGGAAGATGGTAAAATATCAAACAGGCAGGCTGTTATTTTAGTAGTAACAACTATTTCTCCCACAGCCATTCTTTTCCTTCCTACAATAATATACAATATACAAGGAAGCCAAGCAGGACAGCTGGTTATCGGTAATTCTGGCTGCAGCAATAGGCATTGCTATGGCATATATTATAACAAGTCTGGGACTTATGTTTAAGGATAAAACCATCATCCAATACAGTGAAACAATAGCCGGAAGAATTCCTGGAAAGCTCATCGGTTTGATCTACTGCGGGTTTTTTATATACATAGATGCGGTCATCCTCAGGGAGTTTGCGGATTTTTTTACATCGGTCTTCTTCCCAGAAACTCCCCTGGTGTTTTTCTCTATAAGCATAATTTTAGCCTCTATATATGCAGTTCGTCAAGGATTGGAAGTTATTGCAAGGGTAAATGAGATTTTTTTCCTCTATTAATTATCATAATCTTTATTATTCTCGCGATGGTTTCTAAAGAAATGGAACTCAAAAACTTAACTCCCGTACTGGCAGATGGATTGATGCCTGTGGTAAAAGGCACCTACCGGCAGCTCCTTTTCTTTGGCGAAACAATAGTCATGGCAATGTTCTTGCCTTATTTAAACATACCCCAAAGAGCACGGAGGTCAACCATCATTGCGGTAATTATTACGGGTTTGTTGGGAATCTGTGTAATAATTGGCACTATAGCTGTTTTTGGAGCTATTACAGCCCATTTGAAATTTCCTACATTATCCCTTGCCCGATACATAAGTATTGGCAATTTTATTGAAAGAGCGGAAGCGCTGATTATATTAATGTGGATCGGTGGTGGGTTTGTTAAAATAACGATATTCCATTACTGCGCTGTGCTGGCCCTTGCCCAGTGGTTGAATCTTAAGGACTACAGGCCCCTTGCCATACCGATAGGAGTTATCCTTGTGATCCTGTCAATAATCCTGTGGGAAAACATCGTAGAAGTAGTTGAATTAATCAAAAAAACACTGCCTGTCCCTTTCTTGATCATTGAGGCAGGCATTCCAGCCGTTTTACTGATTGTAGCCATGGTAAGGAGAAAGGGGGATAAGGGATGAGCAAAAGGACTTTCTTGATTGTGGGAGCAGCTGTTTTGCTCTTCTTTGTTGGCGCTGGCTGCTGGAACAGAGTAGAAATTGAAGACAAAGCCATTGTTGCTGGTGTTGGAATCGATTCGGACAAGGAAAACAAGGAGCTTGTCAAACTGACTGTTCAGATTGTTAATCCAGCAGCACTTAAAGCTTCAGCAGCAGAAGGAGGTAAAGAAGGTGGGGGTAAAGAAGCTGTATGGCTTGTTACAGCTGCAGGCAGTTGTGTTTTTGATGCTGTCAGAAACTTCACATTTCAGTCACCTAGAAAACTTTTTTGGGCTCATTCAAAGGTTATAGTAATTGGAGAAGAAGTTGCAAAAAAGGGAGTTGAGAAAATTATCGATTTTTTTATGAGAGACCACGAACCCTACTTTAGGACCTGGGTGCTGGTGGCCAGGGGTAAAGCAAGCGAAATTATGGAAGCAAAAATAGGGCTTGAAAAGATACCAGCATATGGTATAAGTGATCTTGTTAGTGTTACCACAGCCACATCTCAGGCTACTGCGGTTAACCTTAAAGAATTCACAGGAATGATCTTGAGCAAAACCACATCCCCTTTTACTACAGGTATAGAGGTTTTTGAAAAAGAAGGGGAGAAAAGGCTGAGATTAACAGATACAGCTGTCTTCAAAAATTTCAGGTTAAAGGGCTGGTTAAACAAAGAAGAAACCCGTGGGCTGCTGTGGATACTGGGGAAGGTTAAAAGCGGAATTATTGACCTTAAATGGTCTGCAAAAGATGGAAAGCATGTTAGTATTGAGATAATTCGGGCAAGCAGCAGGGTCACGCCTGAAATAAAGGACGGAGATATAACAATTACTGTAGATATTTCTGAAGAAGGAAACATAGGAGAAGATGAAATGTTATTCGCTGATTTTATAACACCCGCTGGTATTAAAAGTTTAGAAAAGAAAAAAACAGAGGTTATAAAAAGGGAAATAAAAGCAGCTATTAAGAAGGCCCAGGAATTTAACACGGACATTTTCGGCTTCGGTGAAGCGGTATACAGAAAATTTCCTATGGAATGGAAAAAAATAGAAGAAGAGTGGGAAAAAATTTTCCCCACTCTTAAAGTCACCATAAAAGTTACTGCAAAGATAAGGCGCACAGGTCTTATATCTGAGCCCATCAAACCTGAATAAACAATGAATTTATAGCATCTTTAGGTTTTAACCATATCCCTGCTAAAGTGATAAACTCTGTCCGAATACCATGTTGTTGCAGCTCCTTCAGTTACCACCATTCCTTGTAGAACCACAAATTATTAATACACCCATATATATCCTCATTCGGATATTTCTTACAGCACCGTTATCATGCGCAGCGTGGTAGATTTTTCGCACCCCGAGGGGCCGACAAAAACAACAAATTCTTTATCTTGAATTTCCAAGTGAAGGTCCTTCACTGCTTCAACTTTCCCATAGCACTTCCAAATGTGGTTGAATGCCAAACCAGCCATACCTTTCACCCTTCCTCATTAACGCTACCCTCAAAATAACTCATGTACCGAGTTGACCATTCCGGCTTGGCTCCGGTGATTCTTGCGGACCA
>DFNM01000209.1:0-4134 GCA_002376045.1 Firmicutes bacterium UBA3567 | reverse complement strand
CGGACCACCCGACACTCAATTTGGTGCGGTGTTATCACAAGTAGAAAGGACTAGGCTACTTTAGGGGAATATATGATGATTGCAGCTTTGCTTTACTGAATTGAGTGTCGGGCTTCGCTAACCCTGGTTATCCGTACGAATCAAGTCGCTACGCCGGAATAGGTCATCTCCTTCAATGAATTTTTATCCTTCTGATGGTGCTATTAGCAGCATGTATGTCTAATGTAAAATAACGTCAATAATATGTCCTCAAAAGCTTAATGCCAGATTTGGTGTGGATCCGGTATTTCTCTGCCACGGCGGGTACCAGTACCGTATCGCCCCGCTGTAAGCTCAATGGTGCTATTCCCTCGCCTAAATCAAGAATACCTTCGCCTTCAGCCACCACCAAAATATCCGGATTGCCTTTCTTCCCGGATTCCATACTATAGCTTTCGCCCTTAATCCAAACCTTCTCGATAACAAAGTAAGGGCAGGTCACCAGATGCTCATGCTTTACATTACCGGTTTCAACCTGCGTATAACGCGCCTGGCCGGTTCCTTTTTGCACTTCAGGCTCCCCATAAGCTATCACGTCCGCTGCTTTTTCAACATGCAGTTCCCGGCTTCTGCCTTGCGAATCTATCCTGTCCCAGTCGTAAACGCGGTAAGTTACATCAGATGTCTGCTGAATCTCAATCAATACAGTTCCTGCCAGCAGGGCATGTAGTGTTCGCGAAGGTATAAAAATCAACTGGTCTTTCTCAATTTCTTTATAGCGCAGGTACTCCCGAACCCTTTTTTCTTTAATTGCCAGCTTGTACTCATCCCTGTTTTTAAAATAATGGCCGTAGACAATCTTCACTCCCGGCTTATGCTCTAAAATATACCAGGCTTCTGTCTTTCCGAAATCGCCTTCTTTTTCCTGGGCATACTGGTCGTCAGGATGGACCTGGACAGACAAGTCATCCGCTGCTTCAAGAAACTTGATTAAAAGAGGAAACCGGTCTTGTGGCGAATCACCTAAATAAAATTCAGGAAATTCTTCTGTCAGCTGGACGAGTGTTTTGCCGGCCAGTGCTCCGTTTGCAACAACGCTTGTCGCATTCGGGTGCCCTGACAGCACCCAGTATTCACCGATTGGTACATCACTGTTTACATCGAACCATTTCTTTAGTTTGCTGCCTCCCCAAATGCGTTCTTGAGCAATTGGTGCAAATTTGACCGGATAAGCAATCATCTTTCTCCTCCTTATCGATTTTCGTCTTCCCGGACAAACGGAAGAGTAGCCGCTCCTATCACCCCTGCAAGGGCTCCAAGCCCGGCAGGGACGATGTCAACCGCCTCTGCTACACCCCGGAAAGCCTTTTCCCTAACAAATTGGCGAATTGACTCAACAACGAACGGTGAACCGTTGGCAACACCGCCGCCGATCACAATAATCCTGGGGTTGAAAAGATGGGTCAGATTTAGCACCCCCACCCCGAGGTAATATATTGCTTCCTGGACAACCTTTCTGGCAGCCTCAACCCCCTTCTCTGCGGCCTCAAAAACATCTTTAGCAGAAAGGCAATCTTTCCTCCACTCTCCATATTGTTTGGAAGCAAGCCTTTCCCTCATGCGGCTGGCAATGGCCGTTCCCGAAGAAAACGCTTCCAAACAGCCTTTGTTACCGCACTTGCATTCCGGCCCTCCGGGGTTTACAATCATGTGGCCCACTTCTCCTGCCATACCTGTTTCGCCCCGGTAAATACGGCCGCCACAAATGATTCCGCCGCCGATACCGGTACTTATTGTTATATAAACCATATTGTCTACCCCGCTCCCAGCACCGTACCGGTGCTCACCGATAGCCGCTGCATTAGCATCATTTTCTAAATAAGTAGGGAGATCAAAGGATTGTTGAATAATCTTCCTCAAGGGTATCCTGTCCCACCCGGGCAAATTGGGGGAAGAGAGGACTTCCCCTGTCTTCCAGTTAAGGGGGCCAGGCGAGCCAATTCCTATCCCGGCAATCATATCAAAGTAAACTCCGCTTTGCCGTATTACATGGCGTATGGTTCCTTTTATCCGTCCAATAACCCTTTCAGGCCCTTCCGCAGCATTGGTAGGTATGGTTGTTTCGGTTATCACCCTTCCATCGCTGTCAATTACAGCGGTACATATCTTTGTCCCACCCAGGTCTACGCCAACTGCATATTTTTTAGAACTGCTCTTACAAGTCACCAAACCTCCTCCTTTAGAAAGAAAAGTTATTATATGGGTCGATACATGGCAACCCCTAACTTAGAATCGGCCATACCGTAATAAATATACCAAACCCCTTTAAACTCTGCCAGCCAACCAGTAATTACTAAAACTACCATACCATCTAGTTATTAATAAAGAGTAGTAAATCAAATCATATCACCCCGCAATTTTCAAACATATAATCGATTAACTTGTTGATGTCGCAGCTTAAAAGCGCTGTATATTTATCTCCTGCTCCGCAATACAGGAGGAGTTTATTATTTCTCACAATACCGCCAACAGGAAATACCACATTCGGCACATCTATCGGGTACTGTTCATTCCCCTCCAATTCATAAGGCATTGACGGAATGTAAATCGGATTTTTGGCTTTACATAAAACTTTTTTGGGGTTGTCTAAATCCAAAACAGCTGCACCTACCGAATAAGCTCTTTTAATCTCCCCTTTTAAGCCGTATACCTTGCAAATGTCTTCGCTAATGTACCCCACTGCGTGATATATGCACAGCCATCCCCTCTCCGTCTCTATCAGCGGAATACCCGCACCTACTTTCTCCTTTTCATGTGGGTACGTTCCTGTTTCTATAAGCAGGTTTTCATCCCTCTGCTGGTAAATCTTTTCCCAGCTTTCCCTGTACATCGAAGGATTCAGCAGCTGGTCTATGCCACCTTCGAGAACGGCCAGGTAAATATTTGGATGGAATCTTAAGAGCATGTATACCTTGTCACCGTCAAAAACCGGTATGGCATTTCGGTTGTCAAAAGAATCTATAATCCCGTGGTAAGTGATATTCACAAAATCTTCAGTAGAATATATGGCCGTCCTGTCCGCATTGCCGCCCTTGAAAGGCAGTTTTATCTTTCCGGTACCAACCAGGATATACCTTTGGTCGTGTTTTACTATCCTTATATCTTCTATGCCGTAGACAAAATCCTGGTGATCGGTGCCATCCCCTCGGATAACTACATTTTTGTACCTCTCAAAATTCACCCCATCTTCACTAATTAGCGGCCATATTTCGGATATGTAGTTATCCAACCAATATCTTTTTATCTTTAAATTTTCATCAAAATATTTTTTCCTCTGGTAGCCCTTTTGACACCGCGGGACAAGTATAACTTTTTGGTCAAAACACTCCGCTCCGCCGTTAAAGACTGCCCCGGCATATGCCTTCCCGTCTTCGCACCAGGTAAGGCCCATATCTTCAGGTTTGACAATCGGGTTCCCCTCATAAGAATCTAACTTAAATATACTTGCTCCCGACTCTGTTTTAACAACCTCACCGTCGCCCAACCTTTCAACAAGCTGATCAAAACGAGAATTCACTCTGCTTCCTCCTTTTTCGCTAATCAAATTTTATATCCTTCTTGTTAAGTTCAGCAACACCTATTACGGTATCTGCTTCACCGTAATACACAAGTATCCTATCGCCGATCTCCGCATGGCCTCATCCGAACACTACGTTGGGGATATATCCGTTTACTTCCCAATTAAGCTCCGGCTCTAAGATGAGTTCGGACTGCCTGGCTATTACCTTTGAAGGGTCGTTCAAATCAAGCAATGCCACCCCGAGACAGTAAACTTTCTCTTTGTTTACTCCGTGGTATATTAAGAACCAACCCTGTTCCGTTTTGATCGGAGGACCCGTTATGGCTATTTTTTCACACTCCCAGTCCGAACCAGGTATGGGACTCATTATTTTTGTTTGCTGACATCTACTCTTGTCGGTACGCCTCCATCGTACTCTGCTAAATGATACAAACAATTCTCCCTGGAATAGATAAACTTCAACAATTCCCAAGCAATTTCGGGATTGCTGGTTTTGTACCCCATAATGTTGGCCCCATCATAAAAACAAACCAAATTGTGATTGCGGGTAATATTAAAACGCATCTTCAACACCC
>DFNM01000241.1 GCA_002376045.1 Firmicutes bacterium UBA3567 | reverse complement strand
AATGATAGTGCCTTTATCTTCTGTATTCTTGTATAAATCTGTATTATAGCCTAAAATCATAGCTTTTTTGATGATTCCTTTTTCCATTTTTTGAGCTTCTGTATCACTTATGGCTCCTAAATTCTTAAGCCTAATAAGCATAACTTTGTGACTTACCTGAAAGTAGTTTTCTAAAAAAATAACATCATTTATATTAAGTTTTTTGCCAGATGTTCTTTTTTGTATCATGTAGGATAATGCAGTATCAGGCATAAGGAAATGTGAGGCAAACATATTGGCGTCTCTTTCATTCTGATATTCTTCGTCATATTTATTAATTGGACATATTCTTCCAGACATACCTACATCATATTTTATATGATAAAATTCATGGGCAGCTGTGAAATATTGATGCCCAAGGCTTTTAGATGAATTAATGACAATTAGCTTCGTATCATCATCTTTACGCATAAAAAATCCAGATATATTACCTGTCATCTTTGTAATAATTATAGATATATTTTCCCTGTCTCTTAAAATTTTAAATATATCTATACTGTCATATTGACCTATTCCTAATTCATTTCTTGCTTCCAAAGCTCTTAAAACAGGTAAATCCATATACATTAAATCACATCCTTTGCAAAGTTCTCATTTCCGATAAGTTCTTCAAAAAGGTTTTGGCAAAGGAAACAACCTCAAGGTCTTCATCACACAATTCTTCTGCTCTGAAAGCAATTTGGACATCTGGTTCCATTTCTGGACCGTTTTCTATGAAGTATTTAACGCTGTAACCGTAAAGATTTGCAAGTTTTTCTAATAGTGTTATATTGATTTCTCTTGTTCCGTTTTCATAATAGGATAATTGAACTTTATTTATGGCCACAAGTTTGGATACTTGTTCTTGAGTTAAACCTGCTTTTTTTCTTGCTTCTTTAAGTCTTCTGCCCATGTCTTTAAGTATTTGGGCACTCATACAATTCCCTCCTTAACATATATGTTAATTTTATATTATATTTTATTATTATTATAACATATATGTTACTAAATTAAACATATTAGTTTTAATTTTTTATGAAATCTAATTAAGAGGAAATTTGATTATAGGATGAAAGTAAAATTCGAATATTGTGGAACGTAGCACGTTCTGTTGCTTCTTTCCTGGCTTTTAAAACAGCACGTTCATACAAATCAAAGGCCTCCCGGAAATTGTTTATCTTCTTGAAGTCCTCATAGCTCGGTATATCAGCCTCAACAGTTATCGGAACCGCCTCTTCGTTACCGTTTTCATCTTTAAACTTTATAGTAATTTCCATCTTGTTGCTCATCACTATGCCCCTTTAGACACTTTTCTGGGCAATACTATACATTACTTCAGCCAAGTTGTTCACTACCATACTTTCCATGAATGTTATTTATTGTAAAATACCTATTTCACAGGTCGCAAATTTTTTGCTGAAAAAATTACGGATTATTACGGATTATTTTGGAATAAATTCTTAAACTGCTACTAAATGATATGATAAAATATACTTAAATATTGAACACAGGAGGTAATCAAGATGTATAAAGATGTAAAATACAATGAGTTTTCGAGGGAGTTGTTGGAACAATTACCCAAAGGGGTTTTTTTAACATCAAAGAGCGCTGACAAAATTAATACTATGACTATAGGATGGGGGAATATCGGTTTTATATGGAAAAAGCCAATATTTACAGTGGCTGTTCGTTATTCCAGATATACATATGAGCTTATTGAAAAATCCAAGGAATTCACTGTAAGCGTTCCGCTAAAAAAAGATATGAAAAAGGAATTGGAATTCTGTGGGTCAAAGTCAGGGAGAGATGTAGACAAATTTGAAAAGTGCAGCCTGACTGCTGAAAATCCAAAAGTGATATCTACTCCGATAATTGGTGAGTGTGAACTCCACTTTGAATGCAAAGTGGTTTACCAGCAGGCAATGGAACCTGGTTTAGTTGATAAAAATATAAAGACAAATGTATATTCTAACAACGATTATCATGTGTTGTATTACGGAGAAATAGTATCAAGTTATATAAAAGAATGATTATTAACTATTGCCTGAAGTCTGTAGCCTAATATAAACAACTTTGATACTTTTCTATATAGGAGTGGTGTTTATTATGGAAAGGAAGAACTTGAAGTATTACTTGTCATTAAAATATCCTTATAAAATTGAAACTTTGTCGGAAGAAAATGGTGGCGGTTTTCTTATAACTTACCCGGATTTGCCGGGATGTATGAGTGATGGGGATACTGTAGAAGAAGCAATCAAAATGGGTGAAGATGCCAAAAGAGCCTGGATAGAGACCCGGTTAGAGCAGGGGTTAGAGATACCTGAACCTTTTTCAAATGATAAATACAGTGGGAGAATTACACTAAGAGCACCCAAAAGCCTTCATAGAGAACTGATTGAACAAACAGAAAAGGAAGGCGTAAGTTTAAACCAATATTTAGTTTATCTTTTGAGTAAAGGGTTGAGTAAAAGTTATGAAATTAATAGCAAGTAGTTATTACCCTCGTTATTTCAGCGAGGGTTTATTTTCAGAAAAAATAACCTGCCGGCAGAATAGCTTCTCCAACAGATTAACATCAATCACACTAAGATAGTCAAGAACAATGCCATTATTATTAATTTTAATCACCGGAAAGTTTTCCCTCAGTTTTACCAGTTTAATCGAAGCAGGTCCGCCCTTCTTCCACTTGGACCATTTCCTTGAAACAAATTTAAACGGTATTAAAAAGAACTCTTCGGTTTTAGAAAGGTGTGTTAGAGAAGCCCTGAAGGGTGAAGAAGAACCTTTAATTATACCTGGCAAGAAGAAAACCTTCAGGCCTACAGGGAAAAAGATACTGCAGAAGCTTCAAAACATGAAGGTT
>DFNM01000256.1 GCA_002376045.1 Firmicutes bacterium UBA3567 | reverse complement strand
TTTGTTGATGCGAAAGTTGAGTAGTACAATTTGTATTCCTGTGAAAAAGCTCTATTCCAAATTAATTAGGGTTACAGAATAACTCTAAAAACCAATCGTCCTATCCCAAATTCCTTTGCTGTTTTAATTTTTAATCAACAGTTTTGGCGAAGAATTTTTTCTAAATTCATTATAAAAATCTAATTTGAGATTGATAAGTTTCAATTCTATTATTGGCTAATTCAATATAGTTGGAGTTTATCTCATATCCTATAAATTTTCTTCTAGTTTTTAGAGCTGCAATTGCTGTTGTTCCTACACCTATAAAAGGATCTAGAATAATATCGTTTTCGAAAGTGTAAAGTTGAATACATCTATACGGTAGTTCTACAGGGAAAGGCGCCGGATGACCTACTTTCTTGGCAGATTCAGGAGGAAATTTCCAGATACTTCTTGTGAATTCCAGAAATTCTTCTCTATTAATTGTAGCTTTTTTGTTTTGAGAATTTTCACGTTTTAAAGTTTCTTTGCTAAAAATTAGTATATATTCATGCTGGTCCCTTAAAACAGGATTTGAAGGGGATAGCCAGCTTCCCCAAGCTGTTCCTCCTCCAACCTGTTTATCCCAAATGATTTCTCCTCTCATTATAAAACCAATTTGTTCCATAATTTGAATTATATAAGAATGAAGTGGAATGTAAGGTTTCCTCCCTAAATTCGCAACGTTTATGCAGGCTCGGCCTCCAGGGACTAAAACTCTATATACTTCATTGAAAACTTTTTCTAGAAAGCAAAGATATTTAGATAAAGTTAGATTTTCATCATACTCTTTCCCCACATTATATGGCGGTGAAGTAACCATTAAGTGTACAGAATTATTTGGTAACTCATCCATACTCTCGCTACTTTTACAAAGTATTTGGTTTAAATATTTCGTATCTATTTCATTTTCTATGTATTTTGTTTTTTTATGTTTTTCTAATCTTATTTCTTTATATAAAGCACTATTGTAAAATTTAGAAGAATCGTGATTAATTCTAGCTGTAGATCCAAAGGATTTAGTTGCTGTTCCTCTTTTATTAATCATATGGTTTCACCTCATGCTTCATATATTTTCTTAAAAAAGTCCTCTCCTATTTCTGCAAGATCCTTAGTCAAATCAAGAGATTTTATTATTTCACCTAATTTTTCTTTTTCTAACATAGATCCAATAAATACTTGCTCTTTTTCTAAAAAGCTTTTAATAAACAAACTAAGTTCATTTTGCGTATCTATCCGTAAAAAACCACCGCCTTTACTTTTTTTCGGATTTCTTTCTTTGCTATTGGATTTATCTACCTGTAAAGGATTTGGATTAACCGAAATAAATTTTTGTACTATCCCAGCTCTAACTGAACCATCAATCTTGCTGATATAGTTAGGTGGAGGCGGACAGTTTCCTATTACTACATATGGAATTTTATTTGCTTCAAAGTGGCTTCTTAATATAGCTCCTTTACCTATTGCTTTAAGAATACTATCAGTTCTGTAAATTGAACCTCTTCCTCTATGTCTATCATAATCCGATTCTATTTTAGGTTTCCCATTCTTATCAGGTTCCCAGTTCCAAACTAAAGACATCTTTACCTCAAAAATTAGCTTTATTTGATTAGGTTTATATATGCGATCATTGTTTCCCTTCTCCACAATAGCAATATCAGCTGCAGATCCCGAAGTTAAATCTAATTCATTACAAACAACTTCTCTTTTAGCTTCAAAATTTTTATACTCATCCAGTATATCTAAGGCTTTATTTATTAACTTTAAAACAAATTTTTCTGTATAATTAGCAACAGGCGCATTTCTATTTTGAGGTGTATTACTCCTCAAAGAACCGTTACAACGAGGACACCTAGTAGGTCTAGATTTTCTAAATAAAGCTCTATATCTATAATTACACTTTTCACAACTAATAATTGTATAAATAATAGCATCTGTAGTCTTGATAAAATTTTCTTCTTCTTTATAAGTCCACAAATCTATCCCTCTTTTCATTACACTTAATGGTTACTTCACCACATCTTCCCGGGTTAATCTCTGGCTTCGTTGATTACAATCTTCAATCCAGCCTTCCAGCATCAACATCATACGTAAAGCTGGCAAGTCGTTTCCATTCTTTTGTGTAGATATATATCTTAACCTTCTCAGGTTCAACATCTGCTTCATCCATGAATTCATCGGCTATATCTTCACAGATGTTTTCTACATCATATTCAATGTCATCATCGATGCCCTGCCATTCATCTTCAATGTCTGTTTGTGTAGCAGCGATGCGAACGGTTATTTCATCATCATCGACATCATAATCCACGTAATCCACTTCAAACTTATAATTATCTATGTAATACGTTTCCCCTTCAAGGGCACCCTCCACATCCTTCACCACTGCTTCATTATCCCGGTAATCATCATCCTCGAAATCAACCTCTAAATCATCTTTTCCGTCCTTTTCAAAGCTTATCAGAGTTTCATCATCCCCATCGACGTTTATAATTTCACCTTCTACATCGGTATCTTCATCCAACTCTTTTTGAATATCATCCACCAGGTCTTCAAGCCATTCCAGTATATCTCTGTTTGTCAGTTTTTCCCACGCCTTTTGATTATCATCATCCAGATCAACCTCTATCACTACCTCCACATCACTTTCGTCCCCTTCCAGCTTTATATCATCTATCTCTACATCCTCCAGTTCATCATAGTCATCCATCAACTCATCCTCGAGCTCCTCCAAACTGGTGCTGCCAGATCCCTGTTCCCATGTACCATAAAGGAATTTATCCACGGCTGCCTTCAGGGTTGCCAGCTGCTTCTCTTTTTCCGCCAGTTCAGCTTTTAATCGCGCTACTTCCTGGGGATCTGCAGCCTGCATTGTGATGGAAATGGTACTGGTTGTTCTATCCCACTTTATTTTGGCTCCCAGGGCCTCACCGATAAGCCTCAGAGGCACATATGTTGTGCCATTGATAAGAAAGGGTTTTTCCTCCGAACTGAAATAGGTGCCGTTAATCACTATTTTTATGTTCTGGTAAAACACTTTTACAGTTTTGGAACCATTGGCGGCAAACACCATACCGCTCAACAGAAAAATCACGATTACAGCCATAACCATTATCTTAACATGTCTTGCCTTTACCTTCATAATCATCCTCCTTTTAAAATATCTGCAACTTTATATTTTTGTAAACATTTCCGGTTCTTCTCCAAAACAGTTGGTTTGGGTTAAGCTTACCGGATTGACCCCCTAATTTTGGACAATTAAGTCTTAATGTTCATGAAATCGCAGAATTTCATTACCGTTCACTGCCCTTTGATTCTAGCCAATTCGTTTCATTCCGTCAAGGGTAAAGGCTGACGCCCTCGCTTCGCTCGCCTTTGATACAACAGGATACAACAGGAACCGTCCCTTTTGTTTCCATAACTTGATATGAATTAAGCCCGGTTAAGGGAATTATATTTAATTGTTTTTGTGTCATAAGATAACACATCTCGCTCTTCATACGTGACATTTTATCGAGATAATTATAGCGAGCTAACCATTCCGGCTTGGCTTCGGTGATTTTTGCGGTCCACCCGGCACTCAATTCAGTAAAGCAAAGCTACAAACATCATATGTTCCCATATAGCAGTCTGGTCCTTTCTACTTGTGATAACACCGCACTAAATTGAGTGTCGGGTTATCCACACAAATCAAGTCGCTACGCCGGAATAGGTCATCTCCATCAATGAGTTTTCATTCTTCTGATAGTGCTGTTAGCAGCATGCATGTCTTGACAGAACCCAGGAGAAAGCTATAATTATTTAACTATTGACCGGATTGGGTTTATATGACATTTAACTCAGCTAAAATGGAGAAGAACCATATTCCCTTAAATATACTTTCTTTAACAACATCATAAATCCTTTTTTGAAAAACAAAAAACCCGGATGATTCCGGGTCTAATTTTAATCAATCTGACAGAAGCTCAGCATGGATAGGAAGTATATCTTTACTCCATCCACCAGTTCCGATATCTTGATTTTCTCATTCTTCGAATGAGAGTAGGATATGCTTCCGGGCCCGTACACAACAGCGGGTATGCCACCAAAATTGGACAGCAGTGCAGCATCAGTCCAGCCTCGTTTTTTTGTGATTTCCGGTTCCCTCTGTATCACTGTTCTAATGGCATCCTTAATGGTGCATGCGATGGGGTGGTCCTCTGGTGTTTCTAAAGGAAGATGATCAAGGGTAAGCATGTTGTTTGGCATCCTCCGAATAACCGCTTTAAAATCAGGATCATTTTGCTGGAGTTCATCTATAATGTCCTGATACTCCTGGATCACACTTTCTACAGTTTCCCCGGTGATGTAGCGCCGATCTATCTGTACAATGCATTTATCAGCAACAGTGCTGGGCTGGTTCCCTCCCTTTATCACACCAAAATTCATAACAGAAGGCCCCATCTTGGGATTAAATCTTTCTTTGAGGACAGGATAGAGCTTCTGCCTGACAGCCTGTATAAAATCGGCAGCCTTTTCTATAGCATTAACTCCCAGCTCCGGCACTCCCCCATGGGCAGCCCTGCCCTGTATTTCTATCTCCAGCCACTCCAGACCTCTATGGCCTATGGCGTACTCATACCCTGAAGGTTCCCCTACAATGGCTCCATCGGCTTTGATACCTGATTTAACAACGGCTTCTGTACCCTCACTTTTTTCTTCTTCTCCTACGACTCCAGCAAAAATAACATCCCCCTTCAGTTGTATACCCGACCGTTTTAATGCCAGGATCGCCGTAATCATGGCAGCGATGGGGCCCTTCATATCAACTGCACCCCGGCCAAGGATGTAGCCATCTTTTATCCGGGCACCAAAGGGATCAAAATCCATCTCGTATGGAGGCACGGTATCAAGATGGCCGTTCAGCATCAATGTCCTGCCTCCTCCAGTGCCCTGAACCCTGATGAGCACATTCATTCTCTCTCCTTCTACCGGTACAAGTTCAACATCCAGTCCTCGCTGCCTGCAATATTCATCGAGAAAAAGAGCAACTTCCTTTTCCCGGCCTTCTACTCGGGAATGGCTGGGTATCCTGATTAATGACTGAGTCAGGTTCACAACCTCTTCTTCGCTGAAAAAGTCCTCTACTTTGTCTTTCCATTCCTGCATCATTTCCATATACATACTTCCTCCCTTTCCGTGTTTTCCCCGGGGAAGCTTCGCCGGGGATTGCTGAATTAAAATGGTCCGTAGTTTATTAACACACTTATTATCAGGAACACGCAACCCGAAAGCAACCATAGACCCATTAAGGGCACGATCCACTTAAACCATCTTTCATAGGGGATATTGGCTATGCTCAGATAGCCCATTAAAACCGCTGAAGTTGGTATGATTGAGTTTGTAAAACCATCACCATACTGATATGCAAGCACCGCCGTCTGTCGTGTGATACCTACCAGGTCAGCAAGAGGTGCCATTATCGGCATGGTTGTAGCTGCCTGGCCGCTTCCAGAAGGAATGAAGAAGTTGATAACGACCTGAACAGCATACATTCCAACTGCCGAAACAGTTGTGGGCAAAGCGGAAATCATGCTGGCAAGGCCGTGGATGATAGTGTCGATAATCAAGCCGTCCTTCATGACGATCAGAATACCCCTGGCAAGGCCCACAACAAGGGCACCAAAGGTCAGGCTTTTTGCACCATCAATGAAATCCATGGCTGTTTTGTTGACACCGCTGCCTCCCACAAGGCCTGAAACAATACCCATCAGAAGGAACATGGATGATATTTCTGTGATGTACCATCCCAGTTTGAAAACACCATAGACAATGAATGCAAAACCTATAGCAATAACACCGAACACCAGCTTGTGTTTTGATGTAAGTTCGGGAATTTCTTCCAGCTTCATGACTTCTTGGTTTTTCTGTTCTAAATCATATATAACACTTTTGGTTGGATCAGCTTTGACCTTCAAGCTGTAGGAAACAACATACCATATAGCAATGCCCAGGAACACTACCCATCCAACCAATCTCAGGCCTATACCAGAGAACAGTGGTAGTTGAGCTATCCCCTGAGCAACCCCAACAGTAAAGGGGTTCATCCAGCCACCTGTAAATCCTGCAGCAGCCCCTAAAGCTATCATGGCTGTACCGGTGATGGCATCAAAACCCAAGGCCCTGGCCAGAGCTACACCCATGGGTATAAATACAAGGGTTTCCTCTGCCATTCCAAATGTTGCTCCACCCAGGGAAAAAATGAACATGGTGGCGGGAATGAGAATCTTCTCCTTACCTTCCAGGCTCTTAACGGCTTTACCGATTCCCGCTTCAATGGCCCCGGTTCCCTGAATCATACCAAAGGCTCCGCCCACGATGAAAATGAAGAAAATGATGGTTGCAGCATCTTTCATCCCTTTAGGTATTGCCTGTATGATGTCAAAAGGCTTTACGGGGTTAGGGTCAACATAGTGGAATGAATCCGGGTCTACAACCGTCCTGCCTGTGTTGGGGTCTTTAACCTTCTCATACACCCCTGCAGGAATAATATAGGTTGCTACAGCTGCAATTAAAATAACCATAAAAATCAAAACATAGGTATGAGGGACTCTAAATTTCATGCGATTTTCCTCCTTATTAATTTTTTTTCTGAAACTTGCCGGCCCTTCCTTTTTGATCCTCTCATTTTTCACCTCCCTACCACTGTTTTTATCGGTTCCTATATCATATTAGTTGATGCCATTGGCTAATATTTAAAGCTTTATAGCTTTCTAATTGTTAAGAACTCACCACATGCTTCCATATCTAACAATAAATCTCTCACGCTCTTAACCAAGGCTTACGGGATAGTATGACACACCGGCATTAATTGAATTGGCAAAAACCCGGAGGCGTACGAGTACGGAATTTAAGCTACATCGATTTCAAATGCACACTGAGAAACCAGGAAGAATTAACAGCAAAATCAAGACCATCAGACAACCAGCCCATAAGTTCCGTAAGCTTTAACTTTCACACCTGTTTGGGAAAAGCTTAATTCTTAACCAACTGTTTTGGAAGAAAACTTGTTATTTGATGAAAAGGGGAACAACTCTTCAACCACAAAGCACTCTGCAGTCTGCCTGCAAGAGGGTCATACTATCCTTTCAGATATCTCTCTGGCCCCTCTGATTACATGTTTTTTTAGAAGCTCTATTTTCTCAGGAGTAAGCCCTGTTTTGAAGGCAGCAATAGCAACACATGCCTCTACCTTTTTTTCTGAGTTGAAAACAGGAGCAGCTATTCCAAAGGCACCCAAAAGGTTCTCCTCATCACTGATGGCATACCCCTGTTCCCGAATTTTTTCGTATTCTTTTAACAATTTTTCCGGATCAGTTATAGTGTTGGGAGTTTTCTTTTCCAGTTTTGTATTGTAAACGAGTCTGTTTAACTCCTCGGGCTCGGTGTAAGCCGTGATACACTTGCCAACCGCCCCACAATGAATGGGGTATACCATACCGGGTTTGTATCCCAGGCGAATGGGTTGATAACTCTCAACCTCATACACCGAAATGATCTTGTCTTCATCTTTAACGTAGTAGCCAACGGATTCTTTTGTTGCCTCGGCAATTCTGTTTAATATGGCTACTATATCATTGGTAAAATTCTTGTGGACAAGGTAAGCTGATCCGATGGTGTACATGGTAGGCCCCAGTTTGTATCTGTTATCCAGCATATCCTGAATAACAGCCCTGTCCTCCACAAGAATTTTTAGAATTCTGTGGACAGTGCTGCGGTTGATACCAAGCTTCTGGCTTATTTCCACGGCAGTATACTTGTAAGGCTCTTTTGCCAGCAGTTTTAAGATATCCATGGCTTTGCCTATACTGGTTCTTTTATCCTTTTGCATGTTAACACCTCACCCCTGTGTTTTCTTAAAGAAGTTTTTATGTCTATGTGGCCCATCAATTCATCATGCAGCCAGTTTTGCATCCAACAGCGGTTAAAATAACAACAGAATTCTTTTCTAAATTAGCTGGAGATGCTTTTTGCCTAATCAATTATATCTACTTTCTATAAAAAAGCCATATCATTACCGATTATACGTCAGTCCGGATTGGAATGATCTGCTGATTAAAGGGTAGAGCCATATATTTTAATGTGGATATAAACCCAGCTTAGGAACATCTTTCCTCCGTCAAAAATTCAATCCTGTGTAAAATCTTGGTCTTCTTCGCTGGAACCGCATCATGACTTCAAAGGCAGAAGCCTTTATTACCGGAACCCATCACCGTCTTGAAAAAATGCAGAAATACCTCAACGAATTTTGTTATCATTTCGGCCATCGTAAGTTTGCAGTGGAACTTTTTAATCGGTTGTTAAGTGCTTGCATCTCTGCCAAAACCATTCCCTGTGCTAAATTGACTTAATACTCACATATTTTTCATAGTATGTTCGTAATATGGATAAGTGTTGCATATATAAACTACATTAAAAAATATTCTATACATTTTAAAAAATCCCTTTTTTTAAAGCTAAAAAAAATTAAAATTTTTCACTAAAACAAAAAACCCACCAAATTCATCGGTGGGTAAAAGTTGGCGTTTATTCCATTTCTTCGAAACGATGTTTCAATTTTTCCATTACTTGAGGCATTGTAGTATACTCCATTTCCTCAAGGTGTAATCTATGGGGTTCAAAGGGGCCCAGATGCCTCATGTAATCTGCAATCTCATTAGCTTTCTCCCTTGCCCTATCAAAAGCTGAATCTGCGAAAAAGTCCTGGGGGCCTATCAGTTTGCCATTGCAAATCTGAAAACCTAAAGCCACAACTCTTGGAGGGCCGTCAAACCTCGTGGGTGCCGAATCCCTGACAGATACCGGCATCAGGGGCCCGGAATGGGAACCACGCATCCATCCACTTACCATGTGGGGATTTGCAAAAGGTTCCAGAGCCTCTCCTACCGCCGGCAGGCCGTTCTGACACCTAACTATACAAACAGGATCATCTTTACCAACATATTTTCCTGCCATGGGGTTCAGCCTCTGGGTTGATGATGCGGAAGCGATTTCCCCTGTGCTTTTTGAATACACCGCCTTGATACAGTATCTTCCCGGAGCACCGATGAGCACCAGCAAATCATAAAGTTCTTCCGGCGCTGACAGGAGAATCTTCTTGTTATCTTTTAAATCGTACACTTCAAACTCGAAACCATTGTGCATTTTGGGATCTATGACAAGGCCTATGGTATTAAAGGGATCGGCAAACATCTTGTATAGAGGGTAATTCCAGGCTCCTGGTTCTGTTTTGTCTGCAGCAAAAACTATCACGGGTTCACTGGGACGTTCTTCGAACTCCATTTCCGCAACACCAGGGCCCAAACCTTTCACATTCCCGGAAAAGGCATCTTTTAAAAGGTCCTGCCCCGCCCCGTAGAGCTTCAACTCTCTAGCCACTTCTGTTGCAGATTGAAAGGTATCCCATGCCAGCCTGTGGACATCCCCGTTATCCACGCCTCTATAGTGAGTCATAATAAGGTTTATATCGTCTCCCACGTGTGACACCTTGAAATCTTGAAGCAGATTTTTTCCATTCATCTCCAGGTATTCTTCAGCCCTTTCAAGGAGTTTGGGATGAACATCAGAATGTCCTACAAACCCCCCTACATCGGCTTTAATGACCGTTAAAGTTAATTTTTCCATGCAGGCTTACCTCCTGTCCTTTAGGCTCAATATTATATTTATACACACCTTATTTTAAATATGTTACATTATTGTTTTTAATTTCTATATAATATAGCAATTTTCCTGCTTTTTAAAAAAATTATATAGCATAATAAATATGTGTTTTTACATTTCGTAATATCAAACTTTTACAAATGACACCGTTAAAAACAGCCATCTTAAAGGAATTTTTTTGTAAAAGCATTAAATGTTCTCATCAAACCAGACATAACAAATCTTGACCGCTAAATTCTTCAGACTGCAGGGTTTGAAAGGAGTTAAGGTATGCGGTAATATAAAAATCAGAGCCTGTTAATATCAATACAATACAAACAACAGGAGGGATGAAGGTATGGTCATTTTCAAGAAGAGAAGTCTGGTAGCTGCTGCTTTAATGTATTTTCTAGTTCTATGTGCCCTATTTGATTCCCCTGCTGTTAAAGCCCAGGGGGGGATTCTCCTTACTACCGAATACCCCGGGATTGTTGCAAAACCAGGGGAAAAGGTTGAATTTCCTTTAACTGTTTCAAACAACACTTCCATTAACCGCCAGGTTGATTTGAAAATAGTGGAATCCCCTGAAGGCTGGGAAGCCTGGTTTAAGCATTACAACCGGGAAGTCTTCAAAACCCTGATAACTCCCGGAAACACTTCAAACCTGGATTTTGAAGTAAAGGTGCCTGATGATGCCAGAGCAGCTGTATATGCTTTCAAACTGCAGGCTGTTTCCGGGGGTTACTCTTCCCAGCTTGCCCTCGAAATAAAAGTAGATCCCAAAGGTGCTGCCGGAACCAGTCTGGTGACTGATTACCCGGTACTGCGAGGGCCCAGTGATGCCCGCTTCAAATTCGGCGTTGACCTTGTAAATGACAGTGCATACAAACAGATGTACAGCCTTTCTGCAGCAGCACCCATGGGATGGGAAGTATACTTCAACCCTTCATACAAAGATGAACGCATTGCTTCCATTGCTCTGGATGCCGGAGCAACCAAGGGGCTTGAAGTTAATATCAAGCCTCCCCGTTTCGTCAAAGAAGGAGAATACAAGATCAAAATCAAGGCCGTGGGCAGCCGTTCAAGTGCCGAAACAGAATTGAAAGTTGTAATCACCGGTGATTATAAACTGAATTTGACAACTGAAACGGGTTTGTTAAATATGATGGCTGTAGCCGGTCGGGAAAACAGCCTGAAGCTGAAAGTGGAAAACTTCGGAACAAAAGACCTGCACAACATTACCTTTGGTGCTACTGAACCCAGCAGCTGGAAGGTTAAATTTGATCCCGAAAAGATAAAAACCCTGCCCGCAGGAGAAAGCAGAACAGTTACTGCCATCATCACCCCGGCTCCTCGCGCCATTGCCGGTGACTACGCCTTTAGTATCAGCGCATCCACCGAAAATGCGTATGATGATTTCGAACTCCGGGTTACAGTGAAAACCTCAACCCTCTGGGGAATTGTAGGAGTAGTTATCATTATGGGGGTTTTTGCCGGCGTATACTGGTTGTTTAATACATACGGCCGGAGGTAAGGGTGATCACAATGGTTGAACCGATTATCCAAACAGAAAACCTCACAAAAAAATACGGTGATTTTTGTGCAGTAAACAACCTGAATCTTGCTATTAATAAAGGGGAGGTTTTTGGTCTGCTCGGGCCCAATGGAGCGGGCAAAACCACCACCATTTTGATGCTGTTGGGCCTGACAGAACCAACTTCCGGCAGGGTACAAGTCGCCGGCTTTGACCCCATCAGAAATCCCCTTGAAGTAAAAAGGGTTGTAGGTTTCTTACCGGACCGCGTGGGGTTTTACGAAGACCTTACTGGAAGGGAAAACCTGCTGTATTCTGCAGAACTCAACGGGCTGAAAGGCCGAAAAGCCAAAGAAAAGATAGAAGATGTGCTGGAACACGTGGGTCTGGCACACGCTGCTGATAAAAAAGCCCACACCTATTCCCGGGGAATGACCCAGCGTCTGGGTCTGGCAGAAGTGCTGCTAAAAGACCCCGAAATCATCATCATGGATGAACCAACCCTCGGGATAGATCCTGAAGGTGCCCAGGAAATGCTTAATATGATTCAGGCCCTTACGAAGGAGCACAACAAAACAATCCTGCTTTCCTCTCACCTTCTGTATCAGGTGCAGCAGGTTTGCGACCGGATAGGCATATTTGTAAAGGGGCAGATGATTGCCGAGGGACCAATGGAAACTCTTTATCAGCAGCTTCTCGGTAATGAAAATCATATCGTTGAACTGGAGATCAAAGAGGATGCTGATGATTTGGCTGAATTTCTTAGAAAAATAGATGGGGTTACCAGAGTTGAAAAGGCCAAAGCTTATTATCTGGTACACTGCAATGAAGACTTGAGAAGCGCCATTGCAGCAGCAGTCTGCAAAAGGGGGTATTCCCTGCTTCACCTTCATCTACGGGGATACAGTCTGGATGACATCTACCGCAGATACTTCCAACACCAGGAGGTGAGTGCGTAAATGTTCAGTATTAATCTGCCCGCCGGTTTGGGAACGGTTTTTCGAAAGGAATTTTCGGATCACCTATCGGGAAAACGATTTCTAATCCTGTTTGCCTTGATTCTGGTTACCAGCCTCGCATCCATCTATGTTGCCGGCATGACCATTCGGGGGATGGCTGCCAGAGCTCAAAATGATGATTTCGTGTTTCTGCTGTTATTCACATCAGGCAAGTCTTCCCTTCCCTCCTTTTTATCTTTTTTGGGGTTTTTGGGCCCTCTGGTGGGCTTGGCTCTGGGATTTGATTCCATAAACGGGGAATACACCCGGGGGAGTCTGATCCGCATTTTATCTCAACCCATTCATCGGGATTCTGTTATAAACGGCAAGTTCCTCGCCGGTATATCCATAATTTTTATTATGCTTATCAGCCTTATACTGCTTGTGACGGGCATGGGACTGCTTATTCTAGGTATCTTCCCAACAGGTGCCGAAATCGCTCGAATGACGGTGTTCATTCTGCTAAGCATCGTATACATCGCTTTCTGGTTGGGACTGTCCATCCTCTTCTCTATACTCTTTCGCCAGACCACCACATCCGCCCTTGCCGGTATGGCAGCATGGCTGTTCTTTACTATATTTGTAAGCATCATTGCAGGGGTTTTTGCCGATGCTATCATACCCCTGCATCAGGGAGCGGGGCCTCAACTGATACTCAGGCACGAAATTCTCCAGCACTACCTGGAGCGGCTTTCCCCTACCACACTGTATTATGAGGCCACTACCATGATCCTGACACCTCAACTTCGAACCCTGAGTCCTGTTCACATACAGCAGTTAGAAGGAGCCATTCCATCAACTCTACCCCTGGGAATCAGCCTCTCCCTGATCTGGCCCCATATAGTGGGTTTGATTGCCCTGACCTTCATGTGTTTCGCCTTTTCATACGGAATCTTCATGCGCCAGGAGATTCGAGCAACATAGTCCTGTCCATCTCATAACCCCGGTCCTACCAATTGGATGGGAACCGGGATTTTTGTTTGATTATCTGGATATTCTTATTGCTGTTTTCCAAAAGACAGGCACCGGTCTGTTTTTTAATATGGTTCTTCTCCATTTTAGTTGAGTTAAATG
>DFNM01000220.1 GCA_002376045.1 Firmicutes bacterium UBA3567 | reverse complement strand
CAACTAAAATGGAGAAGAACCATAATGGTAACTGTAACTGGATTGTAGGCGCGTCTTTAATTTAATCATCTTTACCGAAAAATTTACTCCCCAGCCACAGCCCGGCAAGGAACGAGAACAGGGAGGACTCTCGGTGTTGAGGAGGTCCTTCTTTAGGCGATTTGTCGTCGTAAATGCTAGAATTGGGCCCGCGAAATACAGGAAAGCAATAGTACCGATTATAAACCCAGGCCAGTATCCATAACAATCACCCTTTTATTAATTATCCCAAACGTTTCTTGAATTACATTACCCTTACGGGCTATCTCCCTGATTTTGACTCTGGTGGCCTCTGATTTGTCTACAGATTTCCCTTCATCGTACGTATAAACAATATCGAACCTTACTCCGCCTGCTGATGCCTTACCTATACCTATTTTGCGACTTGTCATGGTTTTATCTCCCTTCTAAGAATCTTCGCTCTATTGGGAAATAACCTTTCAAACTTATTTCGGTCATGATTAAAAATCATTTCGTATTAGCGTAATTTGTATTTGTTTTTGGGCCTGCCTATTTTTCCATATTCAGGTATTACCATGACTCTACCTTCCCCGACTAAATACTGCAGGTATCTGTGCACTGTTTGATAAGCCAGGCCTACACCGGCAGTTATCTCATCGATTGTTAATGGCTCATGATGTTTTTTTAAAAACCGATGAATTATGTTCAGTGTAGCGGTGCTGATGCCTTTATCAACCATAATCTGCTGTTTATTTTTAATTCTTTTACGTTGAATCTCGGTGATTTCCAGGTTGACTTTCATACGTGAAATTAAATCGGGAGCTTTTATGGGTTTGATTGCAAAATCAGTAGCCCCGGCAATCATAAACTTTTCCGCAATTTCCTGCCTTTCATCTACAGTAAGCACAAGTATTGAAACTGCACCATCCAGTTCACGAATCTTCCGCACAGTTGTTATACCATCCCAGCCCGGCATGTGATAATCGACGATCACCAAATCGGGTTTATGTATTTCAGACAACTTGTATCCCTGTTTTCCGTCGGCTGCAAGGATGGGCTGCCATCCGCCCAACAGGCAAATTTCCTTGATTGTGTATAGGATATCCGGTTCATCGTCAATAATTACAATTTTTTTAGAATCCAGAGTATCACCTCCCTGCTGCATTACCTTTTGTGGGATAGCTGCAGTTTTTAGACTCTTCTAGGATTGATGGTAAAAACAGGATTACAGTTGTACCCTGGCCTACCTTACTTTTAATATCTATCCAGCCGTTGTGGCTTTCTACAACCTGTTTTACAAAAGGAAGCCCCAATCCCGATGTGTTTCTTGTGGTATAACCTGCCTCCCATATGCGGTGCAAATCCGATTCCTTTATGCCTTCACAATTATCCTGAACCTTTATAAGTATTCCATTAGAACATGAGGTTACTTCGAGTCTGATTTTTTTTGAGGAGTATTTACACGGAGCCAGAATGGCATTTTCGAGCAAATTTATAATTGCCCTGGCAACCCGTATTTTATTAACATATAAAACGGGTAAATTTTTATCTATGCATATATCAATCTCGATGGATTCGTCTTCCAATGGAAGTTGTGCACGAACGTAGTTTATTAACTCAGATACTTTGATTTTCTGTCGGGCTGATTCATAGAGGATTCCAGAAATCATTTCATTCATCTTATTTACAGAATTTTCTATGCGGCTAAAGTATTCTTGTGCTCTCTTATCATCGCTGTTAGTCATCGCAAGCAGGGAATTTAATCCCCGAATGGTAACCAGGGGTGTTTTAAGGTCATGCACGAGGGAATGAAGCTCCTGATATATTCGGTTTTCTAATACTTTTACTTTCAAGTATTGTAGTTTCCTTTCTTTTTCATGATTTTCTTTTATTATTTTAATGTGGCGGGAATAGCTGATAAACAGTGCTGCAGTAACAAAAGCAGAGATTATAAAGGGTAAAAAAAATGCAAATCCTGCAAAATCCAGTACCGAATAGGCATTCAGGTATTTTCCGGCTGTTTTAATGCTTAAGGGGATATCGCTACGCCCGAACTGATAATTCTCCAGCAAGGGCATGATATTCAGCCAGTGCAAGGCAAAAAAAACCTGTATTGATACGATTGAAACCTGCAGAAAATTGTGTGTTTCTCGAAATATCTTTTCAAACAGGAAAAGGGAAACAGCTGTGGTTGCAACTACAGTCATAAATTCCCACCGCCAATTGTAAATAAAAGCACCAAGCCAATTCAAAAATATTATAAAAAGAATGGAAATAAAGGCCCTTTCCCGGAGTTTTACTAAGAAATTTAAATTTAAATGGGTTATTATTGTCACACTACCTAAAAAGAATGCAATGCTTTGAATTGAATTCAAAAAATTTGCAGCAGCAGCTGCAAGAATTAAATAACCGCTATCACCGCTTTTGATGGCATATCGAATTTTGTCACTTATGCCGAACCAGAAATGTTGGGACAGGAGAGGAAAAGACAATCCAAAACAGATCAAAAAAAAGCCGTAAACAATTAATTTTTTTTTATGTTTGAACTCGGATCCTGTCATTTATATACCTCTTTCAATAAGGATAACATGTCAAGACATACATGCTGCAGCTGCAGCACCATCAGAAGAATGAAAATATATGCTAGTGCTGACTGATCCGGTGCAGTATTGATTCAAGGGGCTAACTAGTTGCTTAATCCAGTTTAGTGTGTCATTTAACGCCTGTAAGCATCTACAAACATAATGAATAAGAATTAACGGGATTAGTCAACTTGGTTATTAACGAAAGGCGGAAGCAAACGGTTCTCTTACGTTATTTATATCCTTAACCAGGGTTAGTGTTAATGCGTGTTTTTTGGCCAAATTCATCAGGAAGTTATCGTAATTTGCTTCCATTATTCCGATCAGATAGTCCCCCTTGGTGGAAACAAGTTCGAGCAGCTCATCGGTTTCGGGTCCACGACGATGTTTTCCACTAATAAATAAAACCAACACAATAAGATTGTCCTTTTTTGCTTTTTCAAGCAGCCTTGCAAGGCGCCTTTTTTCCTCGTCAAGGCTAATACCGGAGGATTTCATACCAATAGGGCTGTAACCCACTACTACTGCAAGGCTGTTAACATCATGCAAGTCTGATGCCCCGGCTTGAGGTCTGAAAAAATTGTGGATCATTAATTTGTTTGCGATTTCTGCCACTATATAGGCATCTGTGCTCTGACCAGCCGAGGTTATTAGAACACTTTCTTCAGCAATGGGGTGCGGTAGATGGGGTATGGTCCAGATATTGTTGCATTTTTGATAGTTACATCCGGCTGAACCAGAAACAATGATAATGATTATGTAAATTGTCAGCAACACTAACCAGATTTGCTGTGGTTTCATATTCGTATCTCCTTATTCGGTTTTAATTTTTGTAGAGGTATCAATGTAAACCGAATCGAATGATTCTATTCCAGTAATGAGAGGGCGATAACCCTTAACTGATCGATGAGCTGCCAGTACTGGCATGGAATGGACTAAAGGGATTACTGGAACATCTTCATGTATTTTTTCTTGCAATCTTCTGTACAGGTGCTTTCGGAATGACAAATCGAATATCTGACGGGCACGGGTGAGCAAACGGTCTACTTCCTCATCTGTATAAAAGGAAAAATTACCAGCCCTACCAGGTTGTGCGTTTTCTGGCCCCAGCAGAGTGTACAAAAAATTATCGGGATCTCTAATATCACCTGTCCATCCAATCAAGGCAATTTCATGTTCACCATTTTTAATTTTGTTGAGATATGTTTTCCATTCAAAAACTTTAATTTCAACATCTATATTTACATGCTGCAGGTCCCTTTGAATATAATGGGCAATCAGACAGGGATCAGGGAAATATGGCCTCGGTTGAGCCATTACCCATAGTGTAGTTTTAAATCCTAGAGGATACCCGGCTTCTCGCAACAATCTTTTAGACTTTTCCGGGTCGTATTCATAGGGCTGGATATCGTCATTATAACCCCAGAGCAGGGGAGGAATGAGGTTTTTGGCGGGTTTTGCCAGATTATTAAAAACCTCCTCAATAATCCTGTCTTTGTTTATGGCGTGACTTAAAGCCAAACGTAGTTTTCGATTATCAAAAGGTTTTTTGCGCATATTCATAGCAAGAAAACCTACATTAAAACTAGGACGTAGATACAACCGCAGCTGGGGATTTTTTTCTATTCTGACCACATCATCCGGATTTAATCCATCTATTATATGAACTGTTCCGTTTTCCAGCTCCTTCAGCCTGTCTTTTTTGTCTGGTATTACTTTAAACTCCAGCTGGTCTATGTATGGGAATTTTCCCCAATAATTTTTGTTGGCTGTAAGACTGATGCTATGATTTTTTTCCCATTTTTTAAAGCTGAACGGGCCAGTCCCTACGGGAGAGGTAGAAAATTTTTCACCGTGTTTTTTTATTGCCCGGGGGCTGGCAATACCAAATGCAGGCATAGCCAGGATGTTCAGGAAAGGCGCATATGGTTTAGCAAGAACTATTCTAACAGCATAATCTGAAAGTGCTTCCACTTCTTTAACCAGTCCGGGGAACCCGCTAAAAATGTAATACCAGTAGTAGAACTTGCCTGTATGATAAGGATGATCCGAATTCATCCAGCGGTGAAAATTGAATTCGACTGCATAGGCATCAAAGGGTGAACCATCATGAAACCTAACACCCTGGCGCAGATAGAATATCCAGGTTAATCCATCCTCACTGACTTCCCAGTTTGTTGCAAGGCACGGCTTGATGCCGTTTCCGTCTTCCTTGTATTCAACAAGGGTTTCAAATATGTTGACGGTTACTTTAAAAGATTCGCTGTCTGTGGCGTTTGCCGGGTCAAGGGTAATGGAATCATTGGCAAGACCGAAAACCAGCTTTTTCGTTTGGGGTGGTTGAACACTACGAAAATCATCTTCATATTTTTGGGATGTTTCCTGGAAACAGCCTGTCATTCCCATAAAAATAAAAACAGGAATTATTAATTTGATAACCCTGATATGCCAGTTATAGTTCAGCACCATCATCCTCCGAAAAAGGGGGATTTTTAATTGAGGTTTTTACATAATTTTCTATACTTATATACAATTATATCTCATTACTCTCTTTAAGATACAGCGCCTTTTCCGCTTATAGCGTAGGCCTCTTTAAAAAGCAGCACTGCTCCAATCCCATAGAACAACCCATTGCCCTTGAAGCTCTGCGCCATGCTTAAGTGATTTACCGACAAAGTATCGGAATCTTTAAAATAGTGATGAGTGGATATTAAGCAGCCCCCTTTGGTTTTTTTTCATCTGTTCTAATACGCCTTACTACCAGCGATTTCAGCTCGAATTGAGCCTGCAAATCGTTTTGTTGTTCACCTAAGTTTTTTGCTTTTCATAAGTTTGTTATAAGCAATATCGTCAAAAACTATTAGTAAGAAAAACTTTGATGTAACCCTGATTTTGGTTGCAGCTTAGTTTGTTAATCTCAGAGAAATAAGAGGAAGCAGTAACTTCACACTGCTCATTTTCCATTAGCCTTAATTTCATCCTGTAAACCATTTTCTTATTCTAAAAACTACAGCAGTTAACGTCCCAATGGGGCAAAAAATCAAACACCAGAGTCTGTGATTGCAAAAAGCCGTCCCAACCACTAGAGTGACGAGAAATAGAAAAGGGAGACCATGGATGATAAATAAAGGGTACACTCTAGTTGCAAATATAAATGAAATTGCTAAGCCCAAAATGAAATATTTAAAATGAAATATTTAATATACTAGTTCCAGTTAGGCAAGATAAGTTTCTTAAATTTTATCCTTTTAGGTAGCAGCCATCTAATGGGATTTGCTTTATATTGTAAATCTTGAATCGTACCACACGGGCATAAAAAGGAACAATAAAACCTCTTCCTGAAGTTTAACACCAATATTCCTAAAATCAAAAATCCTCTTGATTTACCCCAGGGACAGTTTAGATGACATATAGAACAGTATAAAAAAGGTAGCTGGAAAGGGCAAAAAGTTAAGGGATAAAAAAGAAGAGGACCCAAGATTCCAAATGAGATAATTTTTATAGCCGCCATATTATCAATCACCTTGCTGCTTACCTCCAGAGATACCAGTCGTATTGCAGAACACAAAAGGTGTACCAAAGTAAAAAAATAAAGGACTCAAAAATCTTGTCTGATATAAACCAGAACAGAGCATTCTTTCATTTATTATTTTTTCCTAATTTTGCTTTTTAGCGTGACTTTACTAAATGTTCTACAGAAAACACCGTTCAGCCTTGCGAATAAAGGGTTTTAATAATAAATGGTACGTATATACTAAAAGTCATTTTCCAATCAAAGTTTCATAGAGCTTTTGAAGTTCCGGGTCCGTTTTCTCAAAATGTGTTTGTTTTTTATGTTTACCTTTCAAATTGGTAACAGTAACTATCTCTGCTTTCCTTATTTCTGTAAGTCTGTCAATTAGGAACTCTACTGCCATGTTGCAACCAGCATTGCCTATTTTTTTCTAGAGAGCCAACTTGAACCTGCTTGCCAACCTTTTGTTTTCCAACATCAGATCCATTTAATTTATACGATATTTTGCAATACATGCCAATACTTTATAATTTATGCAATTATCTTTAGTCTATACATATAATCGGTTGCAATCGTTATAAAACGGGGGCATATTGAGTTTGCCTAGTAGAGTCGCGCTAGAGATCATTTTCTACCTACGGGTATTATGTACAGAGGTTCTTCCTCCTGCACCATAAGAATTCCTTTTACAGCTTCATCTCGAAAAGCACCAATTATCACGGCGCCTAAACCCAAAGCTTCTGCTTGCAGGTGAACATTTTGACCGGCACCTCCAGCATCCATGGGAACATAGCGAATTTCACCCCGCCTGCCGTATCTTCTGATGGTCCGCGAATATATGGCGGTAATAGCTATGCTTATCGGTGCATCGGCAATCATTTTTTGACCCAGAGATGCTCTCATCAACTTCTGGCGCAAATCGCCTTTCTTTATCAGTTCGATAGTATGCTCTTGCCATTTATAACGGTAAATACCAGGGGACAAACCTTCCACCTTTCCGACAATTAAATATATCTCCAGAGGATAAATACCTCCGGCAGAAGGGTAAGTCCTGGTTGCCCCTGTAATGCCATCAATAGACGCTCCCCCCGCAGCCCAGAGAAGCTGGGATACCTCTTTAAGAGTTAAAGGCTCGTCTTTATACGTTCTTATTGACTTTCTTTTAAAGATAGCCTCTTCAAGAGAAACTTCACTCTTATGTCTAGGGGATGGGAGTTTCACGATTGCCGTATTACTAATTCGGTAGCCAGATTTACTTCTTGAAATAATATGCATTTCCCGAAAGTTAGCCAGGAAGTAAGCAACCAAAAGACTAATGCTGATAATAGCAGCTAAAAGCATTAAACGCCCTTTATTTTTCTTTTTCTTGCTCATCTTTAAATACCTCCAGCCGTATATGGGTTCAGGCTGCAGCTTTTCCGAGGAATGCATGTTTTATTTCTATAGCCTTTATCTACCTGAAGGAATTTTTTACAAGCCGTTTTGGAGTAGGAGCTGTTGCTGCATCTCATAATTGTACGTACACTTTGGTAAAATGCGGAATATTTATGCGCCATATTTAATTTAGAGAAGAAATGTAGTTTGGAAGAAGTCTCTTTTTTTAGCCGTTGTTTAGCAGTTTATTAGGCAGCCATTAAAGCGGAGAAAACGCTTGCTCTGAATCTTTTATCAGCGACAGTTCCAATTATTTCCTAAAAACCATCCAAGTTGGTTGATATAGCACTATCATCAAATATTTTATCCAGCTTAAAGCTTTTTTTGAACTTCATCTATAAGAGGCCTGAAATGTTCTCTGTCAGAGGTATTAGCTGCATTTGCTTCCAGACCCATAATTATAGCAACTTTTTTCCGTTGGTTAGAATTTCACATTTATAACCATCACTTTTTTTTAGAACTTGCCTTTAGACCATGGCGCATTTCGGGATCGTTAGTCGAAACAATTCAGTTTTATGCTGTGCCATTAAGCATTAAAACAGTTAATAATGCAGATTTCTTTGTTTTTATTATAGCGTACTTAAATGGCAAAATCTAGTTCCTTCTTGCGACAGAATTTTCCTTGATACCTTTTGACCTTTGTCTTACAAACGAATTAATTCTCATATATCCAGAGGTGAAGCATGAAAAATGCTCAAAATCCTTTATCTTTCACGATTTCATGCGGGAAATACCGCGAAAAGTTTTTGCGTTACTATTCCTGAGGCCTTGTTGGTTCTACGTTTCAAAATTCATGCTTCAGCCCTGTCATATATCAGCTCTGGATTCTAGTGCTGCTCAGCTCTTATCTCAGAGAAATAAGAGAAAAAATAGGATTAAATTTCTGCTTATTGAATTCAATATAGAAATCCGGAGAACTTTCCCTTTCAAAAACAGGGAGAATTGGTTTTTAGAAAGGAACTGGTGAAAAAGGGGGGATTCATGTAAGGAATTTTTCAAATCCACTGTGCTTGTTTTATAAAAATAAGACAATGGGAGGGATGATGTAATGAAAAAACTTTTTGTTGTGTTGTTAATACTTCTGGTTGTGTTGGTTGGGGTTGTTGGTTGTGGCAAATCGAATGTAGAAGAGGCTGAAGGAACTAAAGCGGATGAGGGGAAAGAAGCCAGTATAAAAATAGGCCTTATTACCGGAACTGTGTCCCAGGGTGAAGAGGAGTACAGAGCTGCAGAAGCCATGATTGCAAAATACGGTAGTGATGTTATTTTACATGCGACTTATCCTGATAATTTCATGAATGAACAAGAAACCACCATATCCCAGATAGTCAGCATGGCTTCAGATCCTGCTGTTAAAGCTATTGTAATATGTCAGGGTGTGCCCGGTACTGCGGCAGCCATTGATAAGGTTCGAGCATTAAGGGATGATATATTTTTTATTGTTGGTGTTCCTCATGAGGATCCATTATTGATTTCTGAAAAGGCTGACCTGGTATTGGAAACGGACAACCTCGCGCGTGGTAAAACTATCATAGAACTTGCGGACAAAATGGGAGCTACGCATTTTCTGCACTATTCATTCCCCAGACACATGTCGTATGAGCTGCTGGCGAAGAGAAGAGATATCTTTAAAGCTGAATGTGAAAAGAGAGGTATAGAGTTTGTATTTGTTAATGCACCTGACCCAACCGGTGATGCTGGAATTCCGGGAGCACAGCAGTTTATACTGGAAGATGTACCGAGGCAGGTTGAAAAATATGGTAAGAATATAGCTCTTTTCAGCACCAATTGTGCAATGCAGGAACCGCTGATCAGGTCTGCCCTTAATGAAGGGGCAATATTCCCTGAACAATGCTGCCCCAGCCCATATCATGCCTACCCCAACGCCCTTGGTATAGAAATACCTGAAGATAAAGCCGGTGATGTAGATTTTATTCTTGAAGCTATTGAAGAAAAGATAACCGAAGGTGGAGGCGCAGGGAGATTTGCTACATGGAAGACACCTGCCAATATGGCTATTATAAGGGCATCTGTAGAATACGCCATGGGAGTTGCAAAAGGAGAAATAAACGGATTCGATGCAGCTAAAGCAGAAGAGCTTCTAGCTAAGGAAGCAGGTAATATTCAGGTAAAGCCCTTTGATAAAGAAAAAGCTCCCAACTTCCTGATGTTTGTTGGTGAATCTATAATTTTCGGAGAATAATGGGAGATAGACAAAAAATCAGGAGTAAAGGGTTGCTCTTAAATAAAGGGCAACCCTATGCTTTGTGTGATTGGTAAAGGAGGGTTTGCAGGTGGATACAAAGTTTCTTCTGCAGATGCGAAATATCAGCAAAGAGTATTTTGGAAATAGAGTATTAAAAGAGGTAAATCTTGATGTTAAAGAAGGAGAAATACACGCCCTGATAGGGGAAAACGGTGCAGGCAAATCCACCCTCATGAATATATTGTTTGGTATGCCCGTGATTCATTCGACGGGAGGTTTTGAAGGGGAAATATTTTTTAAAGGTAAGAAAGTGGAGATAAAAACTCCCAAAGATGCGATGGATCTGGAAATAGGAATGGTGCATCAGGAGTTTATGCTGCTCCCAGGATTCAGCGTAACGGAGAACATAAAGCTTAACAGAGAAAAAACAAAACACAACCTTATCAGCAGGCTGTTTGGTTCGAAGTTAAAAAGCCTGGATTTTAAATCGATGCGCAAAGATGCTAGGATTGCTCTGGATACCCTCGGACTCTCTATAGATGAAATGCTTCCAATTGCAGGGCTTCCTGTAGGATATATGCAGTTTGTGGAAATAGCCAGGGAGCTGGACAAAAAGAATATTAAACTCCTGGTGTTTGATGAACCCACAGCAGTTCTTACTGAGGTGGAAGCTGAAACTTTAATAAACACCATGAAGATGCTTGCTGATAAAGGTATATCAATACTGTTTATTACCCACAGGCTGGAAGAGGTGCTAAAAGTCTCCAATAATATTACTGTTTTAAGGGATGGAGAGGTAGTTTCGAGTTTGCCGGCAAAAGATGCCACAGTGGAAAAACTTGCCGAGCTGATGGTGGGGAGAAAAATAGAAAGAGTATCTTCCAAAAGGAAAAGAATTGATGAGCTGAACAAAAAAGCGGGAAACACAATTCTTAAAATAGAAGGCTTAAAAGTTGAAATGCCGGGTGAAAGGGTCAGAGGAGTAACTCTGGAAATAAAAAAAGGTGAAATATTCGGATTGGGAGGCCTTGCAGGGCAAGGCAAAATAGGCATTGCCAACGGGATAATGGGCCTTTACCCGGGGGAGGGCAAAATTATCGTAAATAACAAAGAAATTCAGCTTAACAACACCGCTTCAGCTCTTAAAAACGGTCTGGCCTTTGTATCGGAAGACAGAAGGGGTACAGGCCTCCTGCTGGACCAGCCTATAGACTTGAACATTGCAATTACTGCCATACAGTGCCAAAATAAATTTTTGCGGAAATCATTAATAAATCTGGCTGACAGAAGGAGCATTACAAATCATGCCCTGAAAATGATTGAAGAGTTGGATATAAGGTGCACAGGTCCCCACCAGCTGGTTCGTCGATTAAGTGGAGGGAATCAGCAAAAGGTGTGCATTGCAAGAGCTTTAACCCTAGAACCCGATATTCTGCTGGTATCCGAACCTACCCGCGGTATAGATGTGGGAGCTAAAAAACTGGTCCTCGATCTTTTGGTAAAACTTAACAGGGAAAAGGGAATGACAATTGTTATAACCTCCAGTGAACTGGGAGAATTGAGATCGATATGTGACAGGATAGCCATCATATATAACGGTAAGGTGGAAGGGATTTTGACTCCAGATGCCAGTGATAAAGAGTTTGGTTTATTGATGGCCGGAGAAAAATCCAGAAGAAGGGAGGTTTCCTGAATTGGAAGAAGCAAACAGAACAGAAGCTTTAAATGTTTCAAATATAATTACCGCGGTAGGATACCCGAGATTGATAATATGTTCGTTTTTGCTTTTTCTTCTTATAAGTGCGGCTTTGCTTGGTCTTCCTCTGGGGCAGCTGGTCAGCAGTATACTGGTCAGGCTGGGAATGAACGGTATCCTGGTGCTGGCAATGATACCTTCCATACAATCTGGTATAGGTCCTAATTTTGGTCTTTCTTTGGGTGTGGTATGCGGGTTGGTGGCTGCAACTTTAAGTATTGAACTGGATATGGTAGGCTTAAGTGCTTTTGCTTTTTCTATAATTGTTGCTGCTATTCTTGGCAGCATAGTTGGTTATTTTTACGGATTACTGTTAAACAGGGTTAAGGGACAGGAAATGACAGTTGGAACCTATACGGGCTTTTCGGTAGTATCCTTTATGTGTATTTTCTGGATACTTGCCCCTTATAAAAGTCCTGAAATGATATGGCCCTACGGAGGAGATGGTTTAAGGGTTACCATTACTCTTCAGGACAGGTTCGATAAGGTGCTTAATAATTTATTTGCTTTTAAGCTTTTTAATGTGGAGATACCCACTGGATTGTTGCTTTTCTTTGCATTGTTCTGTTTCATGGTATGGCTCTTCATGAGGACAAAAACAGGTCTGGCAATGCTCGCTGCGGGAAGCAATCCCAGATTTGCAGAGGCATCTGGTATTAACGTGAATAGCTGCCGAATAATTGGAATAGTGATTTCCACTGCTCTTGGAGCAATAGGAATAGTGGTATATGCCCAGAGCTATGGTTTTATACAGCTCTATACGGCACCACTGTTTATGCCTTTTTTTGCTGTTGCATCAATACTCATTGGAGGGGCATCAATTAAAAAAGCAACTATAACCCATGCAGTAATAGGAACATTCTTGTTTCAGGCATTACTGGTGGTTGCCTTGCCTGTTGCCAATGAAGTGGTAGCCAATAATTTATCTGAAGTTGTAAGGATTATTATTAGCAATGGAATGATACTATACGCATTAACCCGTAAAGAAGCAGGGGGGGATGAAGTTGAAGCAGGGTAATACGGAGATTGTCAAACAAGAACTTTGGCAGGATAAATTCAGACTAGATTTATATGGTTTGCTTAAAAAAAATGCGGTGCCCATTTTATTTGCAGTGATTTGTATTATCGGGAGCTATTTTGCAAAACTTCCATTAAAATTTTTGTTAAATTTTATAATAATCAGGATGTGCAGAAATTCCTTCCTTGTATTATCTCTTATAATCCCTGTTTTGGCAGGTCTGGGGCTTAATTTTGGTATTGTTCTCGGTGCCATGGCGGGGCAGATAGCGGTTATTGCAATAACCTATTGGGAAATTAAAGGAATTGTGGGTTTTGCCCTTGCTGCACTACTGGCTTTACCCCTGGCAATAATTTTTGGCTGGCTTACCGGAATGCTGTTTAACCGGGCAAAGGGCAAAGAAATGATTGCCGGCCTGATTCTCGGATTTTTCGCAAATGGTATATACCAGTTGGTTTTCCTCTTTTTTGTAGGGACGATCATTCCCATGAAAAATGAATATATGCTGCTCTCCACAGGAGTAGGTCTTAGAAATTCCGTAAATTTAAAGGGTATACATTACGCCCTTGATAAAATTCTGGAAGTTAGGATTTCTGGATTGGAGTTTCCCGTTGTAACTATAGTATGTATCATAATTTTATGTCTGGCTATCTGGTTTTTGTTTAAAACCAAACTGGGGCAGGAGTTCAGGAGTGTAGGCCAGAGCAGGCAGATAGCAGGAGTTTCAGGTATTAAGGTTGACAAAATACGTATCATTGCCACGATTTTTTCAACAGTGCTTGCGGCATGGGGACAGCTCATATTCCTCCAAAACCTGGGAACTTTAAACACATATGGGAGCCATGTTCAGGTAGGAACCTTTGCGGTAGCAGCCTTGCTTATTGGAGGAGCAAGTGTTACCAGGGCAACCATCGGACAGGCCCTTTTAGGGACATTTCTGTTTCATACTTTATTTATTATATCTCCCCTTGCCGGAAAAAACATGCTGGGTAATGCCCAAGTTGGCGAGTATTTTAGGGCGTTTGTAGCCTATGGTGTTATCGGGATTTCTCTGGCTTTGTATGCCTGGCAAAGCAGCAGTAAAAAGCGAACCGTTGAAGAATAGAGATAGAAGCTGCTGGTGAATCAAATAACCAAATTATAGAAAACATATAGCAATGCCAAGTTAACGATTATGGTTCTTCTCCAAAACAGTTGGTTAAGAGTTAAAATAACAGCTAATATATCTAACCAACTTTATCCAGAGAGACACCTCGGCTAAGTTAGATAGCCTTGCCCAGCTTGAGATATTTTACGCCGGCCAGCTTTGGCAGTCAAGGCAACCCTTAGGGGCGCCTTGCGGCGGCCTTGA
>DFNM01000003.1 GCA_002376045.1 Firmicutes bacterium UBA3567 | reverse complement strand
AAACCTGTAGTTGTGATAGAGTAAAAACAACATAAAGGATAAGGTAGGAGGTAGGTGATTAATCCACCTACCTCTTCTTGTATCACCGCACGTAGCGGCCGGTACACGGCGGTTCAACAGGTTTAAAAGGGATTATCTCTTCGTGGGCATGCTCTCGTGGTTCATACCGGAGTATACTCAGCACTCTCTATTATCCTTAGAGACTTCACCTCTTTATATAATAGTAAAACCCCTTATGGGTCTTCTGCTTCAGCACATACTTCCGAAATCCCCATATAACCCATCACCTGTTGTTTGGTCCTTCCCAACTTTGTCAGTGAGCCATACATCCCTGTATGGGTTGTTGCTGCGAAGTTCATCTCCACAATGGCCTGCCAGACCTTCACAGGTAAGCCAGACAGCCTTCATCTCGTATATCCACCACACCCACTACATAAGTTCTTGATAGCATCGGGCCTCATTTTGTTTTGCAAACCCGCCCAACTTATACACTTTGTATGTGATTCGTATGCCTCGGAACGGATTTTGCCTCAGGCATTCTTCAGATTCCTCCTCACGTGGAACCCCTGCCTATCAGCCCCCGTAGCAGACTCTTACCACCAAGCTGTTTAATTTGTCGGGTACACTGCAATAAGCCCTATAGCCCATGAAGGCCACAGGGTTTGTATTTTGCAAATATTCCCAATCACGGGCTTGATCCTTGAATAGACCCATGAAAATCAGCTTTCCCCAGTATATTTACAAAAAACTGCTTTGACTGCCTTGGCAGAGTGCTAAATACACTGGATTAGTTCTGAGGTTTAACCGCAATAATAATAATTTCTGAAGACTTAATACCCGATGATACATCCTCATAGTAATTAATTCCGTATGTTTTTTTAAATGCTCCATCCTTGAACCAACAATATCAAATACGCTTATTTTTTCCGCCTGTATAATGCCATCTCGAATTAAAGCTTTTATGATTCCCTCCGCCATTGTACCGCCGCCAACAAAAAAAACTTTTTTGTCCACCATTTCTATTCCTCCTGCTATTTAACTGATTCTGTCAAATAAAATGCGGTTCCATCATTCTATTATCATTCCCTAAGGAAGCCTGCCTTGTTGTGCAGTAGTAGTATAAGGATAACTACTGCTGCTGCTTACCATGGACCAAGAAAAGCCCAAAGAACAAACCTCATGGCATATCTTTCTACTGTTAGCAACTTTAATTATTGATTCCGCATGAATGATGGGACCTGATGTTTCTATTGCCTGCACCATCATATTATACAAATAATATCGTATTTACCTACAATGCAGAAGCTGTATATTATTCTAATCATAATCATCATGAATTATATTTAATCTATAAATGCATGATAGATTAATTGAATTAAACAATGCCAATATGCTTACGCTTTCGTGGGTACAGTTTCGGTTTTAGTTTCTTCTGCATTTTTCATAGCAGCTCTAAACAAACTGATAGAAGTATAGAGAATTACAATTATAACCAACCATATGAGAGTCTTTAGCGGTAAACTCTTTACTATAAAAGCTGCGATAGGCACAGCTAGAGCTCCTGCCAATGATATGGCCAGCGAAATCTTTCTATTATATGCTCCCTCTTTAATAAATTTTACTGATGCAACGGGCATAAGGAATGCACAGGAACCCATCATTATTGGAAACGCAACTCTGGGGCTCATCCCAAGCATATACACAAGCGCCATACATGGAGCATAAAGTCCTATTCCAATAGTCATAAGAGCACCCAGTATAAAATTAACTACAACGGCTATAACAAGTTTGATTCCTGAAAGACCTACGGCTTCCCCTCCAACTGGCATCCAACCCATCTGGCTGGAAAACATTATAAAAGCCACAATCAGCAGTGCTGCACCCATACATCGCTTCATATGCAGATGAGGGAGGACTAGTTATTAGTTTTTACAGATAATTAATGAAAAAGCCTCAAGTCCATAACTGGAATTGAGGCTTTATTTTCCTCTTTTTTAAAGAAATAAAATTATTACAGTAGTCAGAGTTGCTATTGCTGCAGCGGGCGGGTCGATGTGGGTATCTCCCCAGTCATAAAACAAACGAGCAAAAAACTCTCCAACAAAGGCTCCTACCACACCAAATATCCCACCTACGATAATGCTGTTGGTAGCCAATGCCGCTAGGGCTGCGGGTAGTGCGATGTGATGAGTAACTGGACCTGCTCCCATTGCCTGAAGGATAATAAGGGATGCAGCTGTAATACCAAAACCTATTACCGCACTCCCTGTTAGCAGAGAAATGTAACTGGAAGCCAGTCCAACTCCAAGACCAATCATTACCAGTTGTCCTGCTTTCATTTGGAAAGGCAGCCATGCAATGGATTCCGGAACATTCCAGCGGGAATTGCTTTTTTCCGGATCAAATTTTCCAAAAACTCCGGTATCACTCCAGATCAGGCGTTTTATTATTGCTGAAATAACCACCGTTAAAGCAATAGTATCTGTCGGCGTTCCGATACCTGCAAGCAATCCCTGTATAAAATACCCAAGGACGCCAAAAATACCTCCCACAAGCAGTATATCCCACTCTCCAAATTTCAACAACGGTGTTAGTATATCACGCCCTGCCGTATGGCCTTTTTTTGCTGCATAGGCCGCCGCAGCAACACCTCCAGCAAACCCTATATGGGGCCCAAAAAATGGTCCAAAAGCAATTTGAGTAGTAACCGTAGCCGGACCTCCTGCCAAGGCAATAGCTTCACCCATTAGCACTATAAAACCGCAAAAAATGAATGCAGGCAAGCCACCCAGGGCCGCACCAAACACTCCACCTCCAAAAGCCGCCAGGATTAAAGAAATATCAAGTAAACCTTCCATTTGCTTTCCCTCCTTCTAAAATTATACTATCTGGGTTAAGAGTTCCTTGTTCGGTGATGGAATTACTGAATAATTAAGAAGCCATCCTTCATCTTTGATTTCATCAACCCCCTTCTGAACAGCAATTTTAACTGCACTCACATCTCCATTTATAAATATGAAAGCCTTTCCTCCCATCCCTCTAGCCAGCCTGATTTCTATCAATTCTACTTTCGAAGCTTTTGCTGCAGCGTCCCCGGCTCTAATCGCTGAAGCTACCGAAAAGACTTCAATTATTCCAAGAGATTTGTATTCCTTTACCTCCACTGTCCCTGTCAGGGCCGGGAAGACTTGAGAATGAACGTTGGACAGAATCAGTTTATCAACAACCTGTTCCTTTCCAACATTTATTCCAGCCGCTACAGCATTCTCAACGGCACCTACTTCACCGGCTATCAATGTTATGTATTTTCCTGGACACAAAGGGAGGGATTGTATAAGCTTTACATCGGCTGCCTTCATCATAGCATCTGAAGCTTCAATTCCCTTTGCTATGCTTTTAAATTCTACCAGGCCAATACTCCTTTTCATCTATATAGCCTCCCCTACCGATTTTATCAGTATAGAATCCTCACAAACCCTGACTTCGCCGGAGATGCTCGCATGAATCCTTGCTCCCAGTACCCCTTCGGGGATATCAGCCAGTAAATCTCCTTTTCTTACAAGGTCTCCTGTTCTAACAACGGGCTTGGCTGGTGCACCAAAATGCTGGGAAAGGGGCAGCACTACTTTATCAGGCTTTATCTCTTCTTCAATCAGGGGAGATTTGATATCAAATTCTGGCAGCCCCAACCTGGCCGTAAGTCTATCTGTAGGAACATATCTAAAGCTTCGTTCATCATAAACCTTCTCGGGTTTTTTGTTGTGGGGATTCTTGATATTATTGTTCTTAAAAATTTCTTTCAGCATCTGGTTTACTTTTTTAGGAGAAAGATCCATGATACATGCATAGGCTTCACACAACCCGCATTCAGAACACAGAAATGCCTGGGTGAGGCTTTCAGCATCATTGACGGAATTTGCCACTGTACGCATTATTTTATGAGGTTCAATGGAATGGCCCAAAAGGTATCTGGGACACATATCCGTACACAGTCTGCACTGGCAGCACACAGATTTTGCCAGTTTGATGCCGGTTTGTATTTTTTGCTTTTTCTTTAAAACGAGAGTATGATCGGCAGGCAGCACAACTATGCCCTTTGTGGTTTTAATAACCGGTTGATTTAAGTCATCAGTTATCTTGCCCATCATAGGGCCTCCATCTATGATTGAAAAGTTTTCTCCCAGAGCCCCTCCAGCCCTATCTATTAAAAGGCCAAACTCCGTTCCTACGGGAACCTTAAAGGTCGAAGGGTCTTTAACCCATCCTGCAACCGTTACATATTTCTCTGTAACAGGCTGCCCCTTTAGGGCATTAGATACGTTTAGAAGGGTTTCTACATTAATAACGACGGTGCCAACGTTTAATGGAATACCCCCTTCATTCACAATCCTTCCTGTAATTTCATAAACCAGCACCTGCTCATCCCCCGCAGGATAAAAATTCCCTAGCTCAAATACTTCTATATTTTTATGGCAGGCTGTCATATTCTTTAAGAGTTTTATTGCCTTCTTGTATTTGGATTTTAGAGCTATTATTCCAGTTGCTGCCCCTACCTCTTTTACAACCTCTTTTAATGCATTCAGCAAAACCTTTGGGTATTTTTCCATAAGCTGCTGATCAACCTGGAGAAGAGGCTCACACTCAGCACCATTAACTATAACATACTCCACTTTGCTGTCCAGTTTTACATGAGTGGGAAAACCGGCTCCCCCTGACCCTACCACTCCAGCCTTCTTTGTTGCCTGAATCAAATTTCCGGGCATAGTAAACACTCCTTACTGCTTTTATAGGATCGAAAGTGCATCTGCTAGCACACATCTTCTGATTCTTACGAAATTTTTAGCCGTTGTTAGACCTTCTCCGGTAGGACCTGCAATGGTGAAGCTAGTGAAGCCTTCACCGCCTACGCCGAGCCCGGCATAACTGGGAGCGTTTTTGATAAATCTCATATACATCAACTCCCTGTAATAATGTCCTGAAAGATTTTTACTCCCGCCTCAGCCACTGCTATATCCTCTTCAATACTACCTCCACTTGCACCAATACCTCCCACCACATCCCCTTTCACTTCAAGGGGTATACCTCCTCCAAACACAACAAATCTTCCTTTGTTTGTTGAATCTATGCCATAAAGGGGTTCCCCAGGTTGAGCAAGCTTTGCCAGTACATGGGTTGGCATTCTGACACTTACCGCAGTAAAGGCTTTATTTATCGAAGTATCAATGCTTGCCAGCAGCGAACCATCCATTCTGTGAAGGGCTATGAGATTCCCACCCTTGTCAACCACAGAAATAGTCATGGGAACACCTATTTCCTTTGCTTTATTTTCAGCAGCTTGAAGGATTTCTTTAACTTCACTGAGACCAAGTTCCAGATTTCGTGAAGCAGCTTTGTGCCCTGAAATCTCATTCAATACCCTTTCTTTGACTATTTTTACCACTTCCTCTTGATCCGCAAAGCGTGCCAGAACGTATAGAAGATCTGACAACCTGTTTAAATATGCAAGCACTTCTTCCCTCAGCTTTTCTTTTTGATCGAGAGTAACTGCCCTTCTCTCTGCTCTTCGAACGATTGTTCGGGCCATGTCCAATACTGCTGAAAGGGGGGTGGATCCAGACACTACAAATTCTTTTTCCATATAAAAACGCCTATCTAAGGAATCAATAGCCTCTTCTACAGAGGCTATGTTCTCTTTTGTTATCCCTTGGGGCAGTTTTTTCTGCTTATCAGGGGGTGAAGCAAGTTCTGCATTCAGCTTATAGATATCCTTCTGCACCCTCTCAATTATGCCCTTTATCTCACTCGAGTCTGTCATGGCTTTTGCCAGTCCAAGGACGGAAACAGCCTCATCTAGAGTCCCGTACGTTTCCACCCGCAAATCATCTTTCTTTACTTTCTTTCCGCCCAAAAGAGTTGTCTCTCCTCTGTCACCTCTTTTGGTATAGATTTTCATGTTCTCACCCCTGGCCATTATACTCAATGGAATCAATTATCCCCACAATGGCTGCATCTACAGGACTGTTCTCTTCATCTCCCGTAGCATTTCTAGCCGAACTGCCTTTTGATACAAGCACTCTCTCGCCAAACCCAGCACCAACCGTATCCACAGCAACAAAGACTTCCCCTTTTGCATTACCCTCAGAATCTATCGGCTGGACCAAGAGCAGCTTCGAGCCCACTAGGTTCAGGTTTTTCTGGGTTGCCACCACATTTCCTACCACCTTGCATATCTGCACAAAATCACCCCTCTTTTTTGGTTAGTATAATCTGATTTTCTTCTGCGGTCTCTATAGCAAGGGGTGTTATTATAGAATCCTTTTTAACAAGGATTTCTTTCACACCCGATGAGTTGTATACAATAACATCTTTTTGAGTCAGCACATGACCATTGTGCAGGGTTGTTTTTCGTTTGTTTTTAAGCATCAGTTGGGTTTTCTCTGCCATTTCCTTTATATCACAAAAATATATACCAAACTCTTTAAGCCTATCAAAATATCCATTTATTTGGTCACAGTAAGCCTTCGGGGCTCTGCCAAGTCCAAGTTCCATCTTTCTGGAATCCCCGGGGTCTGCAGCATTTCTAGCAGCCAGCATTTTTTTCCCCATCATAATTCCCCAGCTGGCTATTTGAAGGGGCAAAGTGTCACATATACCCAGTGCAATCTTGACCAGCGTATTTTGAGTAAGCACGGGAAACAAAATAATATCAGTGGTTTTTATTTCCTGCAGAATTGATTCGGTGTATTCACAAATCAGTTTTGCTTCAGGAATTTCCTTCTTCAACCTTTCTTCGCTGATAATCCTTAGAGCATTCCTGGAAGGAATAATCGTTAATTGCGCTCCCCTGGTTTCCATGTGCCTAAGCTGTTTAAAAGCTTCCTCCAGACCTGTTCTACCTCCTGTAAATACTGCTGTGATTGCATAACTGCTCATATCTTTCTCTTCAAAAAATTTTAATCGCCTCACTACCTCTTCAACAACAAGCTTTATGAGGCTATCAATATCTGTATACATTTTAGCCCCCCTCTTCTTCACTCAACATGGCAATACCCAGAGGAGTAACCAGCAAGGGGTTTACAGGTTTGACGGCTTTTATGCCCGTATGGGCTTCTATTACTCTTTCAATTCCGTCAATACAGCTTGTGCCACCTACTAAATAAATGGTATCAACTTCCTTATCCTGTATATGGTTTTTGATGATGGAGCTCACTTTTTCCATAACGGGAATCAAAACCTGGAAGACTTCCTTTGATTTCTCTTTCGACAGCTTGATCCTTTCGGCTTCCTCAAAACTCACTCCATAATTGCCTGCCAGCACCAGTGTAAAATGAGTCCCCCCCGTGGGTTCATCGGCAACATACACAACTTCTCCATTTTTTAACACTGAAATCCCCGTTGTTCCTCCACCCACATCTACTACAGCACCGTTTTTAATACCCAGAACTTCTGCGGCAGCTGTAGGTTCATCAACAATCCCTGCAAGTTCGAAACCCGCGGCTTCCACAACATTGCCTATAGCCCTTACCTCACCGGGATTAACACCGGGGGGGATTGCAGTTGCAGCTTTTTTTAATGGAAGGGACAGCGTTTCTTCAATACGGGCTTTTAATCTTTTTACTATCCTTATGGCTCCAATATAATCTACTACCACACCATCTCTGACCACCTGTGCTGGCTGTATCGCTCCCATAACGGGTTTGTTGCCGCTATCCACTACTGATACCACAACATTTGCTGTACCCAAGTCCACTCCCACTTTTAAACCCTTAAATTCATCAGGAGGTCTTTGAGTTTTTATTAATCTATCAAAATCTCTAATCAGGTCATTTCCTCTAGTCAGGTCCTCCATTGTTTCCTCCCCTTAATTTCCACAGTATCTCCAGTTTTGAGACCGGCAGCATTTGCTTCATCAGTGTCTATATGCATCTCAAGCCGATACTTGGGGCTTACCCGAATCAACACGTTCTTAAAAACCAAACCGCGAACTCCTTTTACTTCAACATCAACTCTATCACCATCTTTGATACCCCATGCTGCTGCATCCTGAGGTGTTATGTGGATGTGCCTTGCAGCACATATTACTCCCTCTTTCAGTTTTACAACCCCTTCTGGACCTACTATGGCTACTCCTTCCGAATCCTTCAGGTCTCCTGAATCCCTGACGGGTGGTTTTAAACCCAGCTTATAGCCATCAGTTGCCGAAATTTCCACCTGTGTCTGATTCCTGGAAGGTCCTAAAATCCTTACTTTTTCCAGAACACCTTTGGGGCCTACAAGGGTTACTGTTTCCTTCGCAGCAAACTGACCAGGCTGCTGCAGTTCCCTTATTTTTGTGAGGCTATGAGTTTTGCCAAACAGAATTTCCTCATGCTCTCTGGATAGGTGCACATGACGGTTAGAAACTCCAACAGGTATTTCTTTTCTGTTGCTTAATTGCCGCAAAACCTTCTCTACAATTTGTTCTATCTCTCTAGTATTCAAAAGCACCACCTTCCAAAATACCCCGGGTGGTCATGGATGAGTTTAAACCATCATGACCACCACAGTTTGTTTATTCTTTAAATGTTATCAATCAACTTTGGGTAGAATCTTCTCAACATCAGTATGGGGTCTTGGGATTACATGCACGGCAACAAGTTCTCCAACTTTCTGGGCAGAGGCCGCTCCTGCATCAGTAGCCGCCTTAACTGCTCCCACATCACCCCGAACCATTACTGTCACCAATCCAGAACCGATTTTTTCATAGCCTACCAAAACAACATTGGCCGCTTTAACCATTGCATCTGCTGCTTCTATTGCCCCCACAAGACCTTTTGTTTCAATCATTCCTAAAGCTTCACCTTTCATTAGCAAAACCTCCTCTGTTTTTATTAATTAATCAATTTTAGTAAGCAATTTAATCTGAACTTGATGCAGAACTACCTTTAAAAGAAATTTAACCTATATGCTGTGGCAAAAATCTTACATTTTAATCTTACTTGCCTTTTGCATACTGAAAATCGCAGCTGAATCTCCACCATCACTGATAATTGAACATTTGCCTGTTTTAGCATAATACAGAAACATATATTTTCGTAAATAATCTTCAAACAATCTCATTTTATGCGTCAAACATCCACCAACCTAACAGCTCGCTGATTTCTGGTTAAAATGGAATTTATAGCATTTTCTATCTTTAGTCATAAAACTGTCTATCCTGCTATTTATTTTTCAGCTCATCATAGTGAATACAATAAGTTCTAAGTTCTCCCTTTTTTCGGGGACATGCAGGGTCCCCACACAGATTACAAGTGACTTCGCCCTTGTTATCCCCGTCTTCTTCATTTTCGTCTTTTCCACTTTTCTCTGATTCTTTTTCTTCTTTTTTCCCTGCTTCTAATTCTTCTTTTTCTTCG
>DFNM01000061.1 GCA_002376045.1 Firmicutes bacterium UBA3567 | reverse complement strand
GGAGGACAAATGTCCTTATTTAGCTTTTTTCATCCATAATAATTTTATCATGTAAACCCTCAAGCCGGTATTACAATCTTGTTAAAAAAACAAACACCCTATTTGTTTTCATTATAGGGTGTTTGTTTGTGCCTGTTTTCAGGACCCCTTTCGGGGTCATTTACCTTTTGAATCCCCCGAATATCATTAAGTTTTTTCCAGTTCACAGCAGTTTGCCTGTCTCTTTTTAGCTCTGCTGATTTGTTTTTCTCTATTGGCCATCACCTCCCTTACCTCTTAGAATTTCGCGGTTTTTTGTTGTTAAATTATTGGGAGGTGTTTTGTAGGGGTTTTTTCTCCTAAATTCACCTGTTAGACTGGCTCTTGCAGGCAAAACGTCTTTTACCAGTTCACCTTTCCTTGTGTAACGCTGATTTTCTCTGTCAGGCATAATATTGGCATCTCCCTGAATGATTTATGGATACATTTTTATTTTTTCACCTGGGAGTCAGTTTTACCCGTAGAATTTTTTATTTTTTTTGAAACGTAAACATAAGAAGCCAGTTCCTTCTCCTCTCCATATCTCTGTCTGACTTCTTTCACAAAAATATTACCAAAAACCCCCTTCATTTTTTCAAAAAGGCTGCTGCTTTCACTGGCAGACCATATGCTTAAAACTCCACCCCTCTTTAACAGGTTGCTCATTGTGTATAATGAGGTTTCTTTATAGAGTTCTTCATTGGTTTCCAGCACAAGCCAATTCGGCCCGTTATCCACATCAACACAGATTATATCATATACATTGGAAGTCCTCTTTATAAAATTCCTAAAGTCATCATTGATTAGGTTTACTTTTTTGTTAAACACCGCGTTCTTGTTTAGTTTACAAAAATATTCCTTGTTCCATTCAATTATTGAGGGTTCGATTTCAACTACGTCTATTTTCTCAACCCTGCGTTTTCTAACTGCCGCTTCAAGGGTATAACCCACCCCGAGGCCTCCTATCAAAACATGCAGTTTGTCAGGTTTATCCAGATAGTTAAAGGCTGTAATAAACATCTGTTTTTCGGAAAAGCCATTGTATGTAGCCATAACAAATACACCGTTTATAACTATCTCATAGTGGTTTTGGTTTTTCTGAAGCTGAATTTCTCCTCGAGGTGTTGTTATCCTGCTGATGACGTGTTTTTCCATCATCATCAGATCAATCCAGCCCCTTGCAAGATGGCTTTTAACTCCATTTTTTCTTCAGTTTTTAAAGGTAACAGCGGTTTTCTGGGAATACCTCCATAAAATCCGACCATATCCATGGCTGCCTTTAATCCGGCTATTCCGAACCTGGCTGTAACAGCCTGGTTAACGGGCACCATTTTAAGCTGAAGCTCTTTTGCTTCATCCAGTTTGCCCTGCTTAAAGAGGCTGTATATCTGCAAACATTCTTTAGGAGCTGTATTTGCCAGAGCAAGAATGCCTCCTCTCACTCCCAGAACTAACCCGGCAAGAAAGGCATTTGCTGTGCCAACCATTACATCAAAATCATCTGGAGTTACATCAATAATCCGTGACAGGTAGGCTATGTTCCCGCTTGAATCCTTCATCCCGATAATGTTCTCATGTTTTGATAACTCTACAACTACTTCAGGAGGAATTACCACATTGGTGTATTTGGGAACGTTGTAAAGCATTATGGGTATATCGGCTTTGTCTGCAATCTCTGTGTAATGGGCTAAAAGGGCATCTCTGTTCATGGCATCTGAATAAAAAAATGGAGTTATTATCAAAGCCGCCTGGGCTCCTTTTGCTGCTGCTTTGTTTGTAAGCTCAATGGTTTCTATGGTTGTCAGGCATCCGCTTCCAACTATAACGGGTTTATCATCGGGCACTGTTGCTGCTGTTTTTTCGACAAGAGCCAGTTTTTCTTCCTCTGTGAGGTGGACCGCTTCTCCATTGGAACCCAAAACCAAAAATCCAGTAATCCCTACTTCACACCATCTGTTAAGGTTTTCTTCGTATTTCTCCAGGCTAACTTCTCCATCAACAAAGGGTGTAACCACCGGTGGTATAACTCCTTTTAATTCAATTTTCTTACTCAATGGATTTTTCCCTCCTTCCTTTTATTGTTAACAATTTTAATTATACTATTTTTTTGTTGATAATAAAACATAAATTAGATATGCTGAGGCATTTATAGACGGTATATATCACAGTTTGTCAAAAAGCATTTTTAATTATATAGATAAATTTTGTTATCGGTCCAATTACCGCCGGATGCAAAATCATTCCTCATAGAACTTTTTGAAAATAAAAATAAAATGGTTTAATAAACGTTAATTAAAATACCTTTCTGGTATAATGAAATAACAATATAAAGTATCAGCTCATTGAACACGAAACGCAAACACGTTCTACAAAAATTCATTCGTAGAGAGGGAGGTGAAACAACCTGGCCAGAAGTGCTCAGGTTTAGTTTATGTCAACTACTTTACCTGTTAGAAAATATATTAATAGGGAAAAGGCCAGTGCACTGCTGGCAGATTTAATAAAGATTTACAGCCCTTTTTTCCATGAAAATGAAATTATGGAATACACCTATAACTGGTTTAAGCAAAGAAAGCTCCCCATTGAATATCATAGGTTTCACGAGAAAAAAATTACAGATTTTCGCGGGACAAATGTAATAGGCAAGTTAACCGGCCAGGAAGAAGGTCCTACTGTGCTGCTTAACGGTCATCTTGACACTGTTGAGATATGTGAAGGGTGGACAAAGGACCCATTATCAGCAGAGATCATAGATAACAAGATGTATGGTGTGGGAGCCCTTGACATGAAGAGCGGCTGTGCTGCCATCATGCTGGCTGTAGAAGCCTTCGCAAAAACCATTGATCACTTCAATGGCAAAGTGCTCTATACCCTTGTGTGTGATGAAGAAGGACCCTATGGGTTGGGAACAGACGCATTAATACTGGATGGTATTACTGATGATACAGATGTGGCTATTGTCCCGGAACCAAGCGCTGATTTTACTCAAACAGAATTTCCCTGCCTGTGTTTGGGAGCAAGGGGAGGCTGGAACTACACTGTTGAGGTCAAAGGCAGATCAGCCCATGGAGCCAATCCCGAAAAGGGCATCAATGCCATAAGTGAAGCTTCCAAAATCCTGCTGGAACTGGAAAAAACCCAGTTAAAACCACATCCGAAACTGGGACCGGGTTCGATATGTGTAATAGAGTTCAAGGGAGGAGGTGCCCCACTTTCCGTACCGGATAAAGCCTCATTCTCGGTGTTCAGACACACAACTATCGGAGAAACAAAGGACACATTGAGAAAAGAGGTAGAGAAAGCTATCAAACGAGCTGCCATCAAAGGACGAGCCACAATGAAATTCAGGGATGCGCCTCACTCCGAAAACGGTGGATTCCAACCCTATGTTGTATCCGAAAGCAATCCATACACCAGAGCTATTAAGGAAAGCATATCTGCAGCAACAGGTAACCAGCCTCGAATTGCATATTTTTCCAGTGTGGGGGATTTTAATTATCTGGGTTCACGGGCAAAACTCCCGACTTACCTTTTTGGCCCCAGCGGCAGTAATTACCATGCCCCTGATGAATACGTAAACCTTGATACCGTAGTAAAAACGGCAATGGTCATCTATGATTTTCTTAAAAGAGTCCTGACAATTTAGCAAAAGCAAATTGGTTTGCTACTCAAAAAAACAGCAAAAAAATTTTTCAAGGAACAAAAACAACAACTTTAATTTAAAAATCATGGAGGGAGGTGGATACAAAAAACAGGATTTTCCTTTACTAAAGTTAACCTGCTGTTTATAAATTTTTAAAAAGGAGTGAGAAATTTATGTCATTTACAGATTTAATTGGAAAGATATCTGCTTGGATATGGGGTATTCCCATGCTGGTTATTCTGGTTGGCGGAGGTTTGTTTTTAACCGTTGCGCTGGGATTCTTCCAATTCCGTTATTTCTTTTACATTTTAAAACAGACCTTCGGTAAAATTTTCAGCAAACCAGAAGGTGAAGGAACGGTTACCCCCTTTCAGGCAGCCACTTCAGCTCTAGCTTCAACCATAGGAGCATCTAATATTGTTGGGGTTCCTGTAGCTATCATGATGGGTGGACCTGGTGCCATCTTCTGGATGTGGATCACTGCCCTTGTCGGTGCAGCATCTAAATTCACCGAAGTTGTGCTGGGATTAAAATACAGGGAAAAGAATGAGGAAGGAGATTATGTAGGTGGCCCCATGTATTATATTGAAAAGGGGCTTAACTGGAAACCCATTTCAATCCTGTTCGCCTTCTTCCTTATGATTGAGCTGGTTCCCAGCATAATGGTGCAGGCCAATTCTGTAGCTGGTTCAGCTCAGGCTTTAAACATATCTCCTACAATAACGGGAATAGTCGTTGCTGTGCTTGTTGGTCTTGTTGTAGTGGGTGGAATCAAAAGAATCGGTCAGGTTACCGAAAAACTGGTACCCTTTATGGCTTTGCTCTATTTCTGCGGTGCTATTATAATCATCCTGACCCATGCCAACATGATTCCAACAGCCATTGCTCTTATCTTTAAACACGCCTTTATCCCCGCAGCCCCTGTAGGCGGATTCACTGGTGCTGTAGTAGCCCAAGCTATGAGATGGGGAGTTGCAAGGGGCAGTTACTCCAATGAAGCGGGTATGGGTACTGCTCCAATGGCACATTCTGCAGCCATCACCGATCATCCTGTGAGACAGGGATTCTGGGGAATTTTTGAGGTTATTGTTGACACACTGATAGTGTGTTCAACCACGGCTTTCCTCATTCTAACCACAGGCAAGTGGACTGAGGTTGATCCCGGTCAGGCCACATCAATTCCCGCTCTGGCTTTTCAAGACTTCTACGGGCCTGTGGGCGGAAGCATTGTAACCTTCTCTATCCTGTGTTTCGTTATATCAACAATCATCGTTATAATCTATTATGGAGAAAAACAGGCAGAATATCTTTTCGGTCTCGGCTTCTCTAAAATAATGAGATGGGTATACCTGGTCTCAATTTTCATCGGTGCTATAGGCGGAGCCAAATTCCTGTGGCAATTCCTCGATATACTCCTTGCAGGTATTATTATCCCCAACATGATCTCCATAATAGCTCTGCGCAAGGACGTTGTGCAACTCAAAAATGAGTTCTTTACCAGCCCTCAGTATTATCTGAAAGACATCAACAAAAGCAGGTAAAACTTGATCAGGAAAAAAGCTGTTAGTGGGTAGTGCTAATGGCTTTTTCCTGATTACCATTTGTGTATCCGGTTCTTCTCCAAAACAGTTGGTTAATGGTTGAACCAATATTATCTAACAAACTTTA
>DFNM01000261.1 GCA_002376045.1 Firmicutes bacterium UBA3567 | reverse complement strand
GCTTCTTCGATTTCCTTTACGAAAAGCCCCTTTCCGCCTACCTCACTCAAAGCCGCATCCAGGAATTTATCCCCTTTTGTCTTTATCATTACTATTTCAAACTCCCAATCGAGATGGTATTTTTTTAATTCTTCAATAACGATTTCGGCCTGGGATATTGCCAGCCTGCTTTCCCTGCATCCAACCCGCACTAATCTATACGTTGAAATCGCCCCCTTGAAAAATATTGAGCACCGACTGGTCGAGTTTGCCTTCTTCAGCCAAGGTTTTTAATCCCATCAGATAGCGGTTAACGATTCTGGTACCGACCCTCTTCAGGGCGTACTTTATGTGCTTTTTCTCCCTTTCCCCAATCCCTGCCAGTTTATTTATAACCCTCTCGTATTCCGAAAGGCAGGCGTTTTCGGCGTAATCATTGAGGTGTTTTATCACCGGGACCATCGAGAGGCTGTTGTACCATTTAATGAACTCATCCACAGTTTTATCTACCATCTTTTCTATTACTGCGATAAGCTCTTCCCTCTTTTTTCTGTTCTTCTCTGCCGTGTTTTTCAGATCATCGATGGTGTAGAGGTTAACTCCTTCGATTTCGCCTATCCTGGGATCAATGTCCCTAGGAAGTGCAATATCCACCATGCAGATTTTTTTGCCATTGTAAACAGCCATGAATTTATTGTAATCAATGGTATAGTGGGGCGCATCGGTGGCGCTGATTACGATATCATTTCGAGCTATCTTCTCGTATTTCTGTCCATATGGCACCACGGTGATCTCCGGTATCTCCTGTTTCAAATCTACAGCCCTGCTGTGGGTTCTGTTGGAAACAAATACTTCCTTGATTCCCTTTGTCAAAAGGTGTTTAATAGCAAGCCGCCCCATTTCCCCAGTACCAATAACATAAGCAGTTTTATTACTCAAATCTTCGAATATTCCCTGGATGAATTTAACCGCGATGTAGCTTATTGACAGAGGATGATCTGTTATATGAGTTTCAGCCCTTGCTCTTTTACCCAGGGTCACAGCATCCATGAAGAGCCTGTTCAAAATTTTGCCGGATGCACCTGCTTCCATGGCCCTTCCCCATGCTTCTTTCACCTGACCCAGGATCTGGTCTTCTCCCAGAACCATGGATTCCAGGCCGCAGGCCACCCTGAAAAGGTGCTCTGTCACATATTTCCCCTGCAAGGTGTATAGATAGGGCTTTAATATATCTTTATCTACCTTGAAAAATTCACAGAAAAACCATCTTACAGCGTCATCACCGGATTCAGCAGAAATAAAATAAACTTCACTCCTGTGACAGGTAGACAGTACAACCGCTTCTGTAATCCCTTCTATCTCCTTTATCTTCATCAGTGCATCAACCACTTTTTTACCAAAAGATACCTTCTCCCTTATCTCTATAGGAGCACTCTGGTCAATTCCAACCATGAAAAGGTTATTCAGCTTCATTTTTATAACCCTCCCCTCTTAAAAGTCCCTGTATCTCCCTTATGATCACCGGACAATCTACCAACGGTCTTTTAATCAATATGACTGGAATACCGAGTCGAACATGTAATAATTTATCTCAACGCTGAAGGGCCCTTCCATAGCGTTTATTTCTTTCGGCGCAAACCAACCCTATAAACCTTCTATCAATTCATTCACATTCCTCGGTAACTTTTCGCTTAAAAAGCCCTTTTGTCTTAAAGCAGCATAAACTTCCAATAGCAACGGCCTTCTTAAATCCGCCTCTTCTAGCAACCCATCATTTTGAAAAACCTCACCAGGGGTTCCCCTCCCCACCACTATCCCGTCTTTCATGACAAACACATAGTCGGCCCAGGAATAAGCCAGATCCACATCATGAGTGGATAAAATGACCTGCTTTCCCTCCTCATGCAGCCTTTCGAAAATTTCCAAAAGCTTTTCTGTATGCTTGGGGTCAAGATAGGCCGTAGGCTCATCGAATATAATCACCTCGGGTTCCATTGCCAGCACATCGGCAATTGATACCCTTTTCTTCTGACCATAGCTTAAAAAATGCGTGGGCTTACTTTTTAGTTCCTCAGTTCCCGTAGATTTCAGGGCCTCCTCCACCCTTCTTTTGACTTCATGTAACGGGAGATTTAGGTTCATTGGGCCGAATGAGACCTCCTGGAAGACGCTTCCCGCAAAAAGCTGTGTATCCGGGTCCTGAAATACGATACCCACATTTTTTCTGAGTTCAGTAAGAAAGGAACGGGTATATCTGATCTCCTCACCCTTGTAAAAGACCTTTCCCCTCCTGGGCCTTAAAATCCCGTTGAAGTGAAGAAACAGAGTGGATTTTCCGGCTCCATTGGATCCAACTACCGCTATTTTTCTCCTTTTTTCTATGGCCATGGAAATACCCTTTAAAGCTTTGGTGCCGTCAGGATACTCAAAATCCACATCCTTCATCTCCAGGATATATTTGCTCATCTAAAACTACCTCCGGTGTTTAGAGCAAGTAATAAGAGCATGGTTTCCGTTACCATGATTAAAAAAATATTTTTTATAGATACACAGTACTCACCTTCCAGCACATTTAACTCCCCGTCATAGCCCCTTGCCTCTAACGCCACATGGAGCATTTCAGCATCGCGATACGCTTTGGTAAAAAGGGAAGATGTCAGCATTCCCAGTGAATAGAAACTGGTTTTCAAAGATGAATACCCCAGTCGGGAGCACTGGGATATATAAATCCTCTCTGCAGTTTCCATTAGAACGAACAGAAACCTATAGATGAGGTGCATTAACTCGAGAAAAATCGCTGGCACCCCGAATCTCTTTAAGACCATCATGAGATCCACCACAGAAGTTGTAAGCGAGAGAAAATAAAAGCAGGAAATGAGGGCAAAGGTCCTAAAAAACAACAGGCCCCCCGCCCTCAGACTCTCCTGGGTTATGCCAACACTGGCGTTAAATACCTTAAAAGCCATTACTGCTTTATCTCCTTCGGTTATCGGGTTTATCACTATGGTTAGGATACCAATAAAGAGAAAGGAAAACGGTAAAAAAAGGAGTTTGCAGAATACCCTGGCTGGTATTCCCGCTTTAAATACCAAAACAACGGCTATTATGAAAATTATCACCAGGTGCACATATAGATTGGGGATGAATCCGATTGCCATGGTTATTAGTGCAAAAGCCAGTTTCTCTCCGGGATGAACGTTTCTAAGTTTATTCGTATATGCATAATTATCTATTAGCATTTTTCCTTACCCTTGCCTGTCCTATATAGTATCCTATATAGTATCCTATAAATCCCGCTCCAGCAGCAGCTTGAAGGGCGAATAAAAGACTTTCTATCTCACCACTGGGGGGTTCCCACAACGGCTTAAACCATGGCTGATAATTCGAATCCAATTGACTGATAATTTCTTCCGCTTGACCATCGGCCCCTCCAAACTCGGCATCTTTTGCTATAAAAAGGGGAATAACCACAATCAAAACAACAAGCAAAGCCAGCATTAGATTTTTGAGCATAAAGCTTTTATCTTTCATAAGATACCTCCTTTAAAACTACCGAAAGTTCTGTGAGCATATCTTCGTTATACGAAGACAAAAGATTCAAGGTTATGACCGTTAAAAGCCCTTCACTTACAGCAAGGGGTAGCTGGGTAACCGCAAATATTCCCATAAACTTTACAAAAGATATCACAAAGCCTCCGGGATTTGCCGGAAATGCAAGAGCGAGCTGCAGGGAGGTAGTGACATATGTAAGCAGATCTCCCAAAGCAGCCGCCAGGAAAACAGCAAGCCACTGAGGTCCACCCAGCCTTTTTGCAACCCTGTATACACAATAGGATATCAGCGGCCCTACCACCGCCATTGAAAAGGCGTTCGCTCCGAGGGTAGTTATCCCGCCATGAGCCAAAAGCAGCGCCTGGAAGAGGAGGACTATAGTACCCACTACGCTCATCACCCATGGGCCAAAAAGGATGGCTCCGAGGCCCACTCCGGTGGGGTGTGAACAACTGCCCGTTACCGATGGAAGCTTAAGGGCAGACAGCACAAAGGCGAAGGCACCGGCAAAGCCCAGGAGCATTTTCAATCTCGGTTTGGTTTTTATCAGTTTTTGTATGGAAAAAAGGCCCACAATTATAAAGGGCAGGGCAAGTAAATACCAGGCGATGCACCATTTTAATGGGAGAAATCCCTCCATTATGTGCATGGCAAAAGCCGGCCGAGGTAACAACATTATCATCACAAAAAAAATTAAAACATTTTTTAACAATTGTATTACCTCCAGTTTTTAATTTTTTTATTTTGATTTTCCCAAATAAAAAACCCCTCAACTACGAGAAGTTAAGGGGTTCTATGTCGAGGTAAAAGTGTGCATTTAAAACACCTCCCTATCCTCGTAGATCAGTGTTTTATCAGGTATAGGCAGGTCTCCTGGCTTAGGTTCATCGCCGCCTTATGCCTTCCCGGTTTCCCAGTGGCGTATTATTAAGGCGGCTTCCCATCACAGTGGCGGGACCGCGCGGGATTTTCACCCGACTTCCCTCTTAAGTTTAATCCCCCTTAAGGAGATTAAACACCTATACCCTCAATATTCGATTTGCTACAAGTATAACATAGTAGGCTTTGCATGTCAATTACGAATAAAAGCCGGCA
>DFNM01000032.1 GCA_002376045.1 Firmicutes bacterium UBA3567 | reverse complement strand
CAAAATGCCGAAAAGGAACTGAATCATCTAAATACAATAGAAAACTATATCAGCATTGATATTGCTCGGCTCCCCGGCAAAAGGATTCCCTATGAAGGTGTAATGGATATTGCAGAAAGTGCCTTAAAAAACATTGAAATACACAACAGCAACTCACTCAGCCCTGATCCTCTTTTGTTTAAAGAGCTTAAAAATTCCTTTGAACAATACCTGGTTTTTCAATCAGTCCTGGATTTATTAATACATCTTGCACAAACCTCCAATGTGCTTATAAAAATTCACAATATACACTGGTTTGACCGGGAAACCATCGATTTTCTCTCTTTTTTATACAGGAAGGGATACGATAAAAACCTTTTTATCACAGGCATATATGACCTGCGCTGGAAAAATCCACGTTTTGATTATTTCGTCAAGGCTTTCTACAATGAGGAGAGGATTCAATTTTGCAACTTATCCATTGATTACATGAAAAGCTATTAACGGCATCGTTAATAGCTTTTACGTTTTATCTCAAGGAAACATCTCCACTGTTAACCCTTACCTCTGTGCCATCTTCTTTTTTTACGATTAATCTTCCGTCAGCATCTATATCCAGGGCAATTCCTTCAAAGCTTTGATTTATACCCTTTACCAGGATTCTTTTTCCCAGGGTTTCAGAATAGGTTTTCCATTTACTTATAATCTGTTGGAAATTTCCATCTACAAACAATTGATAATCTTTTTCAAACTGCTGCAGGTAACTACACAGCAACATGACTCTGTTGTAAGTTTTTCCCGTTATTTGTTTCAAAGAAATGGCAAGCTGCTCTATTTCCGGGGGGAAATCCTGAGTATTTACATTTATACCAGTCCCCACAACAATATAGTTAACTCTTTCAACATCGGCACTCAATTCGGTTAATATCCCAGCGAGTTTTTTGTTGTTATACATTACATCATTGGGCCACTTTATTTTCACTTCTAAACCATACTGTTTTTGCAGAACTGTAACAAGGGATACGGCAGCAATGATGGTGAGCTTTGAAGCTTCAGGGGGTGTAATATCGGGTCGCAAGACAAAGGAGCACCAGATGCCTTTTCCAAAGGGGGAAGACCAGCACCGCCCCCTTCGCCCTCTACCCTTTACCTGTTTTTCGGCAACAACAAGGGTTCCCTCCGGATATCCAAGAGAGGCAAACCTTTTAGCTTCATCATTGGTCGAATCCACTTCTTTAAAATAGGCAATTTTCTTAGAAAACAATGATGAATCCAGGTTTAGTTCAATTTCTTCAGGAAGAAGGAAGTCAGGAACTCTTTCCAGTTTGTAACCCTTTTTAGGCTGGGATTTTATGGTGTAACCCAGTTCCTTTAAGGCTTTTATGTGCTTCCATACCGCCGTTCGAGACACACCCAGTTTTTGACTTATCTCTTCACCGGAAACAAAACCGTCTTCCCCGGCAGTGTGCAGCAGTTTTATTATCTCTTTTTTCATAATCTCCACCTCAAAAAGATTTTATCAGAAGAGATTCCGTGATGTCAACTCAGAGTCTATACCGGTTAACAATTTTGTGTATTTTCATGTTATAAATTCAAATTTTAAATGATATAATTTTAACTGAAACCACGATGAGCAACCTTGAATCAGGGAGGTGCAGTGATTGGCTGAAAAGTTAAAAGTTACCACACCCTTTGGGGTATATCATTATGAAAGGAAAACGGTTTTTCTGGACATCGTCAAGGATTTTGAAGGCAGGCTGTCATCACCCGTTGTGGCCGTTAAGGTCGATAATGACCTCAAAGAATTGACTCAAGAATTAAACAAAAGCTGCCGGTTGGAGTTTGTTGACCTTTCATCTGAGGCAGGAGAAAGAATCTATGAAAGAAGTCTCACTTTTATTTTTATAAGGGCTGCCAGGGAAGTGTTAAAGGGCTGCAGGGTTACTGTGGAACATTCTCTGGGCAAGGGTCTTTACTGTGAGCTTCACCATGAAAACAAGCTGAACAAAGGCATTGTCAAACAAATAGAGGAGAGAATGAGAGAGATCATCAGCAGGGATGAACCTATAACCAAGGAACACATACCTGTACAAAAGGCAATACAAATTTTTGAAGCAGATAATCAAATGGATAAAGTTGAACTCCTGAAGTATAGAAAAAAGAACTATATAAACATCTACACCTGCGGCTGGCTGAAAAGTTATTTTTATGGATACTTGGTGCCTTCAACGGGGTATCTAGAAAAATTCAGGCTGCACTTCTACTACCCCGGTGTAGTGCTGCTGTATCCAAAAAAGGAAAATCCCGATGTTGTCCCGGATTTTGTTGATCAACCCAAGCTTGCAAGAATTTTCAAAGAGGCAGAAGAATGGGGCGAAATCCTGAACATAGGTCATCTGGCTTCATTGAACGACCACGTATTGAAAGGCAGAGGAGGAGAACTGATAAGAATCGCCGAAGCCCTACACGAGAAAAAAATTGGATACATCGCCGATACCATTACCAGAAACAAACAAAACCGAATCATTCTCATAGCCGGGCCATCATCTTCAGGAAAAACAACTTTCGCAAAGAGGCTCGCAATCCACTTAAAAGTTAATGGTTTAAAACCGATATCTATTTCCCTTGATGACTACTTTGTAAACAGGGAAGACACCCCCAGGGACGAAGAGGGCAATCCAGATTATGAAGCCCTTGAAGCCATTGATATAGAGCTTTTCAATGACCACCTGGTAAAACTCCTTCAGGGGAAAAAGGTTGAAATCCCATTTTTCAATTTCACAACAGGGGAGCGTGAATACACAGGCAATTTCGTAAGGGTAACAGAAGACCAGCCCATTATCATTGAAGGAATACATGGGTTAAACGAACAGCTGACACCCCTCATACCCAAGGATATGAAGTTTAAAATCTATGTTAGTGCCCTCACCCAGCTAAACATAGATGATTACAACCGCATACCCACCACAGACACCCGTATTCTAAGACGTATGGTAAGGGATTACAAATACAGAGCGAAAAGCCCTGGCGAAACATTAAAACTCTGGCCTCTCGTTAGAAGGGGAGAGGAAAAAAACATCTTCCCCTATCAGGAAGATGCTGATATCATGTTCAATTCCGCCCTTGTGTATGAACTTGCTGTTTTGAAAAAATACGCTGAACCCCTTTTAAAAGAAGTGGATTCTTCTCATCCCGAATACCCCAAAGCCAAAATGCTTCTTGAATTTCTGGAATATTTCATCCCTATAGAGAATGAAGATGATATACCCAAAACTTCTATAATAAGAGAGTTTATAGGGGGCAGCTGTTTTTAACTGCCCCCTTTTTTTAATCCGCCATCTGGGAAAGCCTGTTGAGCACTTCTTCCAATTCATCGAGGAGTTCCCCATAACCTGCCCAGTCCCCCTGTCTCTGTCTCTCCTGGGCTCTTAAGAACAATTCATTTGCCCTCTGTATAAGTTCTTTCATAGAAAGCCGTTCATCAGGTTCAGCGGGTTTTTCTGGCCGCTCGGGCTCAACCTCAAATATCGCAGCAAGAGCATCCTGAAGAGTTGATTCCATAACTACACTCTCTCTATATGCAACTATTACCCTTATTAACTCAGGAATCTGGCTCTGTTCCGCCTGAAGGTAAACGGGCTCCACATAAATAATGGAATCTTTAACGGGCAGCACCAGCAGGTTGCCCCTGATAACATTTGAACCTCGCTGATTCCATAATGAAAGCTGTTGTGAAATGTATGGATCCTGGTCTATTCTGGCTTCTATCTGAGATGTGCCGTAAACCTGTTTATCCTTGGGGAATAAATACACCAGGAGTTTTCCGTAATGCTCTCCATCGCATCTGGCTGCCATCCAGGAAATCATCACGTTTTTCTTCAGGGGAGAGAAAGGCTGCATAAGGATGAATTCGGGTTTATTTTCTCCTGGAAGCTCAAGAATCGTATAATAGGGGTCTACTTCTATTGTTTCATTGGCATAAACCTCTCTGGGAATCTCCCACTGGTCTTCTTTGTTATAAAACACTCTAGGGTCAGTCATGTGATATGTGGCATAAACCCTAGACTGGATTTTAAACAAATCTTCCGGGTACCTTATGTGGGCCTTTAAACCCTCAGGCATTTCCTCAAAGGGTTTAAACAGCCTGGGGAAGATGGCTCCCAAAGTTTTTGCAATGGGTTCCTCCGGGTCAACCACATAGAAATCCACACTACCATTGTAAGCATCTATAACAACCTTTACTGAATTCCTGATGTAGTTTATTTCACCATAAGGTTCTGAATATGGGAATCTAGTTGTAACAGTATAAGCATCCTGAATCCAGAAGAGCTTTCCATCATTCAGCACCAGATAGGGGTCCTTATCATACCTTAAAAAGGGAGCGATCTTGTTGACTCTCCTGAGTATGTTTCTATCATACATAATCCTGCTTTCAGGAGTCAGGCTGCCTGAGAGGAGTATTTTAAAATCTCCAAACTTCAAAGCAAACAGCACCCGTCTTAAGAAGGAACCCACAGGCACTCCTCCGTCACCTTCATAAGTTGTATAGGCGTTTATCTGGCCTTTAGGATAATTGAACTCCCTCGTCCTGGTTCTGGTTATAACCATCTCATCTGTCATCTCACCATAATACACTTCCGGTCTTGTTACCTGCAATTCTATGCTGCTGACAGGAGGAATGTTTTTAATAAAAAACCTTGGAAGTCCATCAGGGGTTACTTCATTAACAGGGCTCATGACAATGCCGTAACCATGAGTATACTGCAAACGTTTGTTAACCCATGTTTGGGCTTTAGCCGGTAGCTTATCCTGATCCAGCTCTCTGGCAGCCACCATAACCTGGCGGTAAACCCCATCAACAGTATACCGATCAGTATCTATGTTCTGTAATTCATAATAGGGCCTGATCTCCTGCAGTTGGCTGTAGGTCTGCTGCAGCGGTCTGTAATCCCAAAGCCTTATGTTCCTGATGGTACCATCGCTTTCCTTTAAATCCTGTGGGGTAAGGTTATCATCGGCTGGAAAGTTTTTTACTTCTATTTGGTGAAGCCCATAGGCATACTGGGTCATACTAATATTGTATTTTATGTAGGGCTCTTCTTTTACAAATTCATTTGGTTCAACAATGAATTTCTGAACAAGGGATGGATATATATTCCCAAGCACTGGAGAAACAGCAATCAGGCCGATAACGGAATATACCACAAGCCTTGAGCGCTTTAAGAAAAGGTTTGTTAAAACCAGCAAGGCCAGACCCAGTGATATGATAAACAGTATCCTTAATCCGGGGAGCTGGGCATGGGTATCAGTATAGCTGGCTCCAAAGGTTACGCCTCTGGGGGAATACAGCAGATTATACATCTGTAAGACATACCCAAAGGCCTTTGTCACAAAAACCATGGCCAGCAAAACCGTTACATGGAGCTGCCCCTTGGGGAAGAAATCCCATTTGCCATTTATTCTCCTGGGCGGGTTGGTAATAAAATAGATTGCTGCCACTATCAAAAGGGTTATACTCAAGAGCAGAAATACATACTGGTACAAAAATTCCAGGAAAGGCAGCCGGAAAACATAAAAGCCGATGTCTTTGTCAAAAATAGGATCTGTCAGATTAAATTTCGCCCCTTTAAAGAACTGCAAAACTTCAAGCCAGTATCCCCCGGCAAAGGAAGTAAACAAAAAGGCAGCAGCAGCACTTACTACCACCAGAGTAAGATTGATTCTTCCTGGAAAAAATGCTCTTTTATAAGGCAGATCTATCACAACAGTTCTGTCATCATCCCTTCTGTATAAAAATTCCCTTATGTATTTTCTGGTAATCAGCAGGTTTGCCAGGACGAATGAAAAATATATGAACCATAATAAAACCCTTATACCCCACTTTGAAAACAGCACTGCAATAAAAACGGAACTGTATCCAAGGTTGTCAAACCATAAATATTCCAGATAAATATTCCCAAACAGCAGAATCAATCCAACAAAAATGATAAAACCAACAAAAGTTATATATACGAACTTTCTCAAAGCCAATACCTCCTTTAATTGACACGGTTTATTCAAGCTATCATGATTGTATACTCAACTTATTCGTCTCTTTTTATATGTTTTACCTGTATTATAAAAATTAGTCATTATTGTTAATTTTCATCATAACATTTAAAACACAGCAATGCAATAAAAAAGTGTTTGCTAAAAAGCAAACACCTTATTTCCCAATATCCTTTCTGTAATGCATAAACTTGAAGTTGAGTTTTTCAACTCCCATGTATGCCTTTTGTGCTGCTGATCTCACATCATTACCCAGGGCCGTTACTCCCAGCACCCTTCCACCATCGGTAACTGTTTTTCCCTGTTTTAATCGGGTTCCTGCATGGAAAACCATTACATTATCAATTTTTTCTGCTTCATCAAGTCCACTTATAACCCAGCCCTTTTCGTATTTTATCGGATATCCTCCTGATGCTATGATAACACACACAGCCGCTTCACTTGACCATTCAAGTTTTGTTTTTTCCAGTTTTTCTTCCACCACATCCAGCATTACTTTGACCAAATCCGTTTTCAGCCTGGGTAATACAACCTGTGTCTCGGGATCTCCAAATCTTGCATTAAATTCCAGCACCTTCGGGCCTCTCTCCGTAATCATCAGACCGGCATAGAGCACTCCTTTGTATTTTATGCCTTTTTTGTTTAAGGCTTCTACCGCTTTTTTCAGTATCGCCCTTTCCACAAGCTCACCAAGTTCCTGAGTGTAAACAGGGCTGGGAGAGAAGGCACCCATTCCTCCTGTGTTGGGCCCCTCATCATTATCGAACACCCTTTTATGATCCTGTGCACTAACCATGGGAATAACGGTGTTGCCGTCTGTGAAGGCTAGAATGGATACCTCCCGACCCTCCAGGTATTCCTCAATAACCACCCGGTTTCCCGCCTCTCCAAAGGCTCTGTCAACCATGATCTTATCAACAGCTTCTTCTGCTTCCCTGCCGTTTCTGGCAACAACTACTCCCTTTCCGGCGGCAAGCCCCTCGGCTTTTACAACCACCGGGCCCGCAAAATCTTTTAAGTAGTCCTTTGCAGCCGCTGCATCATCAAAGACTCTGTAGCTGGCTGTAGGTATATCATACTTCTCCATCAGTCTTTTGGCAAAAACCTTGCTTCCTTCGATTTGTGCAGCTTTTTCCCGGGGACCGAAAATTTTCAACCCGCGGTCTTCGAATTCATCTACAATTCCCATGACAAGAGGAGCTTCAGGACCAACCACCGTTAAATCAATCGACTCTTTCTCGGCAAAATTCACCAGGGATTGTATATCTTCTGGATCGATTTCTACGCATTCAGCAAGCCGGCTGATGCCTGCATTTCCGGGAGCACAGTAAATTTTATCAACCAGAGGACTCTGGCTTATCTTCCACACCAGGGCGTGTTCTCTCCCACCTCCGCCAACTACCAGTATTTTCACCTTAGATTCCCCCCTATCTTTAATGTTCATTTTAAGGTTTTTGGTTCTTCTCCAAAACA
>DFNM01000029.1:2533-29419 GCA_002376045.1 Firmicutes bacterium UBA3567 | reverse complement strand
AGCTCTACAGAGGAATTATGGCTGAAATTCCTGATGTAAAACTTAATGGACCGGATCCTGAAGATTCAAAGACCAGTGCCCCTCATATTTTAAACCTTTCTTTTCTCGGAATAAAAGGGGAAGTGCTTGTTCACTGCTTGGAAGAACATGGAATATATGTTTCTACTGGTTCGGCCTGTTCCTCCCGCAAAACAATACAAAGTCATGTGTTAAAGGCGATGGGGCTAAAACAGGATGAGTTGGAGTGCGCAATAAGATTTAGCTTATCTCCCTATAATAAAGAAGAAGAAATAGATTATACCATCAGTAAACTCAAAAAGGTTGTAAAAGAACTAAAACAAATCATGCGGAGGTAGGATTTATGAAAGGACTTTATTTGATTCGTTATGGAGAGATCAGCCTAAAAGGCGAGAACAGACCATTTTTCGAAAAAACCCTGATTAATAACATCAAAAAAGTTTTGAGAGACAGGTTCCTTCAGGTATTTAAGACTCATGGAAGAGTTTTTATAGAAGCAGAAGGGGATGAAGATGATATACTTAAGGATTTAAGTCGTGTGTTTGGTATTGTTTCGATAAGTCCTGTTGTTGAAACCGGTCTTACCCTGGAGGAGCTTCAGAAAGCGGGTTTAAAGGCTATAAAAGATTATGGAACCTATGAAGGTAAAACATTTAAGGTAGAAACCCGGAGACCTAATAAATCATTTCCATACACTTCTCCAGAAATAAGCAGGCTTGTGGGTGCACATATCCTTAAAAACACGCGAAATTTGACAGTTGATATCAATAATCCGGATATTTTAATAAATGTAGAGGTTAGAGAAAAGGGGTATGTTTACTGCAAAATGATAGATGGTCCTCGAGGGTTACCAATAGGGGTAAGCGGAAAGGCCTTTTTGATGTTATCCGGAGGGATAGATAGCCCTGTAGCTGGATGGATGGTCATGAAAAGAGGGGTTGAAATAGAATGTGTTTACTACCATAGCTTTCCCTTCACAAGCGACAGAGCTAGGGAGAAAGTTAGAGACCTGTGTAAAATATTGGCTTCATACTGTAATGAAATAATCCTCCATACGGTTCATTTTACCGATGTGTTAAAGGAATTGCAGAAAAAAACTCCGGAAAGCTATCTTACTATTTTGATGAGAAGGATGATGGTTCGTATTACAGAAAAAATAGCTGAGACAAGGAAGGGTATGGGAATAATAACTGGAGAAAGCATTGGTCAGGTGGCAAGTCAAACTTTGTACAGCTTAAATGCAACTAATTCTGTAGCTGATTTACCAATATTCAGGCCCCTTATTGGTTTTGATAAAGAGGAAATCATTCAAAAAGCGATCCAGATTGGAACATATGATGTTTCCATAAGGCCGTATGAAGATTGCTGCACCGTGTTTGTTCCCAGACATCCCAAGACTAGACCAATCCTTGAACGGGTTGAAGCGGTGGAATCTGGCCTTGACATAGACAGACTAACAACAATAGCTTTAAAAAATATTGAAACTGAAAAAATTATGAGTAACTAAGCAAATAAATACTTATTTTTTTTAATTCTGGCCAAAGATTTTACTCAGCAAAAAAGCAGCAAGAAAACCGAAAAGAATTCCAGCGTTATCAGATTTATTACCAAGCTTATGAGCTTTTGGAATCATATCGGTCCCTGTCATAAAGAGTATGCCTCCTCCTGAGAAAGCCATTATTAAACCCAACCATACATCCTCCAGGTTATGGAGAAAGCTGTAACCTATAAGGGCTGAGATGGGATCCAAAAATGCTATTAAAACCGCTAAAGCAAAAGCCTGGCGGCGGGTAAAACTGCCTTTATCTACCAGTTCGCTGATGGATGAAATTCCTTCGGGGATGTTGTGTAAAAATATGGATAGAGCCAGGACCGTACCGAGCCCGCTCTGGGTTGCAAAACCAATTCCCATGCTTAAAGCTTCTGGAAGATCATCCATTGCCGTTCCGATAATAATGCCCATACCTGAAGACAATTTTTTTGATAAAAAACCTTCCAGTTTATAAAAAAAACAGCCTCCAAGGATAAAAGCAGCAGAAGTATAAACAGGCCCGGAATAGTTGTAAGCTTTGTGCATAAGGGTAAAAGACACAACAGCCAGGAGCACCCCCGCTCCAAAAGTCAGAGTAAAAGCAAGGATTTTATCGGGAATTTTTTTGGTTCCGAGATATCCTCCTAAAACCATGGCTCCACCGGAAAAAGATGTCAGGATTAAAATTTTTAGAATGTTATTCAAAGAGGATCCTCCCTTCATAGTTATTATTCTTTCCTTTAAAACAGGGGTCTATGACTTCGAATAATTGTTTTTAAAAAGGAGGAATTTTAAGATAAAAATGGAAATATACATGTAATAAATAGAGAACACAATAAAGAATGAAAAATGGAGGGTCTTTATGCCTTATAGTATCTGTCCCCACTGTGGTAAGAAGTCATATTCAGCAGCCACTCTGGAAGTGTGGATCTGTCCGTATTGTGAAAGGACAGTAGATGAAAAGCTGCACAGAAGAAAAAAAGACAAAAAAAATGACAAAAAGCAGGAAAGTTAATTTCCTGCTTTTTCTTTAGAATTTAAAATTTCCTGCAGGCCTTTTGCAAAATCAGGACGGTTAGACCAGTTTTCAGTTGGGTTTCCGTCCTGAGGGGTTTGTTGCGAATCTTCGCTGCTTTCCTTTTTGTTTTTAACCTTATCGTTGTTATCCTCGTGGGTATTGTTCCCATCATCATTTTTACTTTGCTCTTCCCTTGCATTTTTGTGTTCGTCCAGCAAATCATCCCAGTGCAGCAGAGGGCATTTTTGTTTTGGTTCGGTAGCTGGGATAAATATTTCTTTTGTCTTGGGGCAGGTAGGGTTGGCAATTTTTTTGGTTTCTGAACAGATTTCCCTTACTATGATGCCATCTGGTTGTTCAAAATCTTTTTGGGGATAGATTTCAAAGGTTTTATTAATAAAATCTCTCCATATTGGCCCTGCAACAACTCCACCAACACTCCACAGGGAACGTTTTGGATTATCGTACCCAACGTAAACTGCTACAGAAACAAAGGGAGTATAACCTACAAACCAGGCATCTCTATTGTGCTGTGTGGTACCTGTTTTACCCACTGCAGGCCCATAGATCTTCAGGTGTGCTCCGGTACCTCCTGGTCTGAGAACTCCTTTAAGGATGTCTGTTAGAATATAAGTCACCCTTTCGTTCAGCACCTTTTTTTTGGTTGGGGTATTACTCATAACAACCCTGCCCTGAGGGTCTACTACTTTTAAAACGGCAATGGGTTCTATTCTGTATCCGCCATTTGCAAAAACACAATATGCTGCTGCTATTTCCAGGGGAGTAACTTCAGAGCTCCCCAGAGCAAGGGTAAGATCTGGATTTAAAGGGCTTTTTATACCTGCCCTCTTAGCAAAGTTGATAACTGTTTTTATACCGAGTTTTTTCAACCATTGCACGGAAACAACATTATCTGAGATCACAAGAGCTTCTCTTAAGCTGATAGGTCTGTAGTGATAATCATTGTTGTAATCCCTTGGAATCCAGTAGGTTCCATCCCCTTTAGGGTATTTTATTGGCTTACACATAAGCTGGTGGATGGTTGTAAATCCTTTGTCTAAAGCTGCAGCATATATAAAAGGTTTAAAGGCAGAGCCGGGTTGACGTCTGGCAATTGTTCTATTGAACTGGCTTTCAGAGTAATCCCTTCCTCCAACCATTGCTTTAATGTAGCCATTTGAAGGATCCACGGCCACTATCCCCCCCCTGGGGCTGAATTACTCCTGCTGAATCCCTGATCCCTCTAATTAAATTTTTTTTTAAAGCTTCTTCTGCCGCCTTTTGCAGAAAGGAATCCAGGGTTGTATAAATTTTGTATCCACCGGTGTATATTTTTTTTACCAGTTCTTCATCATACCTTGAAATTGTGTTCAATACGTATTGTACAAAATATGGAGCTTTTGTGTGTGTAATATTTTTTTTGATGATGATTTCAGTTTGTTTGGCCTTTTTGGCTTCTTCCCGGGAAATATAACCGTATTCAACCATTTTATTCAAAATCAATAATTGTCTTTCTCTAACAGCCTCAAAATTTTTTATAGGTGAATAAAATTCAGGTCTTCGGGGAATACCGGCTAAAAGAGCACACTCAGCAAGATTTATGTCTGAAACGTTTTTACCGAAATACAACTGAGATGCAGATTGAACACCATAAGTGCCGTGACCGAAATAGATTTGATTAAGGTACATTTCAAGTATTTCTTTTTTTGTGTAAAGGAGTTCGAGCTTTAGAGTCAAGAAGATCTCTTTTGTTTTCCTTGATAATGTTCTCTTGTGGGATAAATACAGGTTTTTAGCCAGTTGCTGGGTGATGGTGCTTCCGCCTTCAACAATTCGACCTTCCTTTATATTAATGTATAGGGCACGAAGTATTCCAATTGGGTCAATACCAAAGTGTTTATAAAATCTGTTATCCTCTATAGCGATTATTGCATTCTGCAGGTCTTCAGGGATTTTGGCTATAGATACTCTGATGCGATTTTCGATATAGAGTTTGTCTACAAGTTTGCCATTGACATCAAAAACTTCGCTGGCTGACAGTATTTCCGTTTCAGGAAGCTTGACAAAGAAAGTCAAAACTGCGAAAATAAGTACAGTAATTAACAGTGAATACACTATAGTATTTGCTACAAACCTCAAAAGTTAATCCCCCTGTTTTTGCTGTTTTTTAATATTATACCCGTTTATTGGAAGATGAAACCAAGGAGAGGAAAAATGGATTCAAAGAAAAGGCGACAAAGAATACTTAACGCTTTAAGAAACAGACATGAACCCATTACCGGTAAGACACTTGCTAATGTTATGGAAGTAAGCAGACAGGTAATTGTTTCTGATATTGCGATTCTAAGGGCAAAAGGTTATAAAATACTGGCTACACCCCAGGGTTATATTTTGTCGAATCCAGTTACATCCCAAAGGACAAGAGCAACCATAGCATGCAGACATTTTGGTGATGAAATTCAAAAAGAGCTGGAAACGGTAGTCAAGTATGGGGGGAAAATTATCGATGTTACGGTGGAACATCCCATCTATGGAGAACTTACAGGGGTGCTTATGATAAAGTCACTTCATGATGTAGACGAGTTTTTAAAGAAGTTAAAACAAACTAAAGCCAAACCCCTGTTAAGTTTAACGGATGGAATACACCTGCATACCATTGAAGCTGATGATACAAAAACTCTGGAGATTATTAAAAAACACCTTAAAAAGATAAACATACTGTTTGAGGAGGATTAATTTTTTGAACATATATGTAAAGACACCTGTCAATACATATAAAAACAGGAGGTTATTCAGTATGGATGTTGTTAACAAAATAATGGATTTAAAAAAAGAAAGAAAGGCTGTAATTCTTGCTCATAATTATCAGCCCCCTGAGATTCAGGATGTAGCCGATTTTATCGGAGATTCACTTGAATTGGCCCAAAGAGCTTCTAAAATAGATGCTGATGTCATCGTGTTCTGTGGGGTTCGTTTCATGGCTGAGAGTGCAGCAATCCTTTCACCGGAAAAAACAGTGTTGCTACCGGAATGGACGGCAGGTTGTCCCATGGCTGAAATGATAGAACCCCAGGATGTTGTGAAGCTAAGAGAGAGATACCCTGATGCTGAAGTGGTTTGTTATGTAAATTCGACTGCAGCGGTAAAAGCAGTGAGTGATGTGTGCTGTACCTCATCTAATGCTGTTAAAGTGGTAAATTCATGTAAAAGCAACAAAATAATTTTTATTCCTGACAAAAATCTAGGAAGCTATGTATCGAGGTTTACTGATAAAGAAATTATACTGTGGGAGGGTTATTGTCCGACCCACCACAAGGTTCTGGCTTCTGATGTGAAAAAGATTAAAGAGAAAAAAGAAACTCCTTTTGTAATCGTCCATCCTGAATGCAGGCCAGAGGTAATAGATCTGGCCGATGAGGTTGCCAGCACCAGCGGAATTATTAAAATTGCCACAACAATACCCAATAAAAACATAATAATCGGGACAGAAATGGGTTTGATTTACAGGCTGAAAAAGACAAACCCTTACAAGAATTATTATTTACTTTCACCACGTTTGATTTGCCCCAACATGAAGAAAACTACTTTAGAAACAGTGTATCGCTCTTTGAAGGATATGCAACATGTAATCAAAGTAGATGAAGATATCAGAAGAGAAGCGGTTAAATCATTAAACAGGATGTTGAAATTAACTTATCAAAACATCCTGTAGGAGGTATGGCTATTGCAAGTTTGCGATTTTTTAATCATTGGCAGCGGAATAGCCGGGTTGTATACGGCATTAAATCTACCGGAAGACAGCAGAGTTTTGGTTGTAACCAAGAAAAAAGCAGTAGATACAAACACCAGCTATGCCCAGGGCGGAATCGCTGCTGCTGTTTCTAAAGAAGATTCAATACAGCTTCATTACCAGGATACATTAGCTGCAGGAGATGGATTGTGCAATGAACATGCAGTCAGAGTCCTGGTGGAGGAAGGCCCCCAAAAAATAAAAGATTTGATTAAACTGGGTGTTCATTTTGATATAAGAGGAAATGAGCCCGAAAGGGGTAAGGAGGGAGCCCACAGCTGTAATCGTATTTTAAGATGCAGTGGAGATAAAACGGGTAAAGTCATCCATGATTATTTACTAAAAAGGATATGTTCATCAAAAAATATAAAGTTGTTAGAAAACACCCTAGCAATAGAATTGATTGCTCATGAAGGCCGATGTTTGGGTGCAGTAGTGAAAAGAGGAAGTTGCATTGAACGCATACTGGCTCAGGCCGTGATAATAGCGATGGGAGGAATATGTGGAATATACGAAAGGACTACCAATTCTCCGGAGATTTTGGGGGATGGAGTGGCCCTTGCCTTCAGGGCTGGAGCCGGGCTTATGGATATGGAGTTTGTACAGTTTCATCCCACAGCATTTTTTGAAAAAAAATGTGACAGGGTGTTTTTAATTTCAGAAGCAGTTCGTGGAGAAGGAGGCAGACTGTACAACGCGTATGGCGAGAGATTTATGGAAAAGGTTCACCCCTTAAAAGAACTGGCTCCGAGGGATATTGTGGCAAGGGCAATTTTTTCCCAGATGAAAAAAACGGGCAAAGAATTTGTATGGCTGGATATTACACATCATTCCAGAAAATTTCTCGAAAAAAGATTTCCCACCATATATAGCTATTGCATGAAAAGGGGGATAGATATTTCAAAAGATCCCATTCCAGTTGCACCTGCAGCCCACTACCACATGGGGGGAATCAAGACCGATTTGAACGGTAAAACGAATGTGCCAGGCCTGTATGCTTGTGGTGAAGCTGCATGTAATGGTGTACACGGTGCTAACAGATTGGCCAGCAATTCCCTTTTAGAAGGGCTGGTGTTTGGCTCCAGAACAGCCCAAAGCGCTGCAGGGTTTGCAGCCAAAAATTATCTTGACAATATGGGTAAATTAAGTTTTGATGGAACAGTTAAGGGTGACTTACTTTATACGGATAAAAAAACCCTGAAGTATGTTAAAAAATTAATGCAGAACAACACAGGGATAGAACGGGATAAAAAAGGCTTGTCAAAGGTTTTAAGTTTTATAAATCACAGGAGCAGTTTTAATGTGGCACATATCCACAATAATGTTCTGTTAGTATCATACCTGGTTTCATACAGCGCAATTTTAAGAGAAGAAAGCCGAGGCTGCCATCTCAGAAAGGATTTTGATGTAAAAAGAAAAGAATGGGAAAAACATATTGTTTTAAAAAAAGGAAGGTGGGGCAAAATTGAAGTTGAATATGTTAAAAATAAATAAGATCATAGAGAACGCATTGATAGAGGATATAGGAAACGGTGATATAACTTCTGAGAGTATTTTTTTGGATAACAAAATCCTTTCGGCTTCCATTGTTACAAGAGAAGAAACTGTGGTGTGTGGTGTTGAGGTGGCAGAGAGAGTTTTCAGGATGCTGGATGACAGGGTTAAATGTAAAAAATTGATAAAAGATGGAGAGCATGCGAAAAAGGGAGATGTTATACTCAAGTTAAAAGGTCCTATAAAAGCACTTTTGCAGGGAGAGAGAGTCGCTTTGAATTTTCTACAAAGAATGTGTGGTATCGCAACCAGGACCAAAAAGATGGTAGATATTGTTAAAGACTATAATGTTAAAATAACAGATACAAGAAAAACTACACCAGGATTAAGGATTTTAGAAAAGTATGCGGTGTTTGTCGGAGGAGGAACAAACCATAGGTTTGGTTTAGATGATGCTGTTCTTATAAAAGATAATCATATAAAAGGTGTAGGCGGTATCAAAAAAGCAGTTGAATTAGTCAGAAAGCGTGTTGCATATACAACAAAAATAGAAGTGGAAGTAGAAAATTTAGAACAGGTGGAAGAGGCCTTAAAACTGAAGGTTGATATAATCCTTCTGGATAATATGGATATAAAGATGTTGAAGCAAGCAGTTGAAATGATTGGAAACAAAGCAACTACTGAAGCTTCGGGAGGAATAGATGAACACAACATCAAGGAAGTTGCTGCCACAGGTGTTGACTGTATTTCCATAGGAACATTGACACACCATATAAGGTCGATAGATTTGAGCATGATGCTGGATTAAAAAGAGACCTCCATTAAGGTCTCATTTTTATTGCTTTCCTCCAATTTGCCTTTCAGCCATTATTATCATTTTTTTAACCATATTACCGCCAACGGCTCCGCAATCTCTGGAAGAAATATTTCCCCAGTAATCTTCAGAACCCTGATACACAGGAATACCCAGCTCATGGGCTACCTCGTATTTAAAATTATCCATAGCTTTATGAATACCCTTTACCAGATGTTTTCTTCTAGCACGGCTTTGATTCATTCCCTGAGCCATCAATTTACCCCCTTTATTATTTGTGTTATTTATATTTTTGACTATTTTTTGTTTTGTATGTTAGAAATTTATTTCAAATGTTAGGTCAATTTAATTTTTTGCATTGTTCCTCCTGAGTTGCCAACAAAGTTTTCAGTTCATGTAATTGGTTATCAAGGGTTTTTAGACTTTGGTTTGTTTTGGCATCCGTAGCATCATTTTCTTTAATATTCAATAGGTTTTTTATATTTTCTAGCATTAACATTAGTTTTTTACTGACTTCAGCGTTTTTCTTTATCGCATCATTTGCTCTGGATATTTTTAAACCGTTTATAAACTTTTCGCTGATTGTATCAAGCACAACCTGACCAATAAAACCTGCTACAAAACCCAAGCTGATTGTCTTTTCATATTCTGTTGGAAATGTATGGTAAAACAGGGGAACGCACAGAACAGAACTACAACCGAGCAAGGTATCGTATAAAAAACCCAAACTTATATTCTTGTCTTCGTTGTTTTTTAAATTAAGCTTTGGCAGTATTATTGTGCCGCTGTTTTTATGAAAATGCCTTACAAGCCCTCCAAGAGCACCAAAACACAAAAGATACGATAACAAAAATAACACCTCCCCATACTATTATTGTATTTATTAAGTATGAGAAGGTGATTAAATTGACGAGCTTATTAAGCCCTAAATTCGTCCAATACTGTCTGGGCTATATTATATGAATGATCACCGATTCTTTCCAGGTTGCTTATTACATCCAGGAATATAACTCCTGAAGCGGGAAAACATTTACCGCTATTTAGTCTGTCTATGTGGTTGCTGCGTAGGTGTTTTTCCATCTCATCCACAACATCCTCATGTTTCAAAACCTGTTCAGCTATATGACGGTCTTCTTTTTCAAGGGCATTCAGAGAAACACTATAAATTTCTTCCACTTTGTTGAACATCTCTTTTAATTCCGCTATAGCAGTATCTGAAAAGGGTAAATTATTATCGTACTTGAATTGGGCTAGTTCAACGATGTTTTTAGCATGATCTCCTACACGTTCAATGTCATTTGCGGTATTTAGAAATCCCGTGATTTTCTTTGATTGCTTGTCTGTTATAGAGGTTCTTGAAAGTTCAGCTAGAAAACCAGTTATTTCCCTTTCCAGGAAATTAATGACTTCTTCTTTTTCGTAAAACTCTTTCATTTTCCTTTCATCAAAATTAAGGAAGAGCTCAATAGAAGTCTTAAAATTTTCTTCCGCAAGCACACCCATACGGTGTAATTCCTTTTTAGCCTGAGTAAAAGCGATGGATGGAGTTTCCAGGAACCTTTTATCGAGGTAAATTATGCGTTTTTCAACGGCTTTTTCTTCCCCGGGAATTATTCTTTTTGCAAGGAAGACCAGCAGTCCTGCAAAAGGAAGCTGGAGTATGGTGTTTGCAACATTGAACATTGTGTGGGCATTGGCTATCTGTCTTACGGGGTTTATCGAAGAGGATAAAACCACCGGTATAATGACTGGAAGTAATACAAGGAATATGATGGTACCAATAATATTAAATATGAGATGTATGATTGCAGCTCTTCGGGCAGTGATGCTTGTCCCTATACTTGATAACAAAGCGGTCACGCATGTCCCGATGTTATCACCAAAGAGAATTGGAAGAGCAACATAAATACTAACCAGGTTGTTGGCAGCCAGTGCCTGTAGAATACCTATTGTTGCGCTGCTGCTCTGAACTATTGAAGTCATGACGAAGCCCACCAGCACACCGAGAAGAGGATTTTTAGAAAAATTAGCCATTGTTGCTTTGAATTCCGGCATTTTTGAAAGGGGTTTCATTGCATGTTTCATTGTGTCCATTCCAAGGAAGAGCAGACCAAAGCCCAGCAGAACTTGGCCTATATATTTATAAGATCTTTTTGAACTGAAAAGATATAAAGCTACGCCAATACCAATAGAAGGCAAAGCGTAATCCGTTAATTTGAAAGCAATCAGTTGGGCGGTAACAGTTGTACCGATATTGGCACCCATGATAATACCGACAGCCTGTTTCAGGGTCATTAAACCTGCGTTTACAAAACCTACTACCATTACAGTTGTAGCACTGCTGCTTTGAGTTATTGCTGTGACAAAAACTCCCACAAGAACTCCCAAAATTCTATTGGTAGTAAGCACTTCCAAAAATCTCTTTAACCTGTTGCCGGCGGTTTTTTGGAGGCCTTCACCCATAATGCGCATTCCGTAGATAAAAAGCCCCAAACCACCAACCAGTGCAAATACCGCTTCGGTGTTCAATTATCTCATCCCTTCCTGTCCTGTTTATTAGAACCAATTAAAGTATAGCAGATAAAAAAAGAATTTTAAATAGTTTGTTACAACATTATAAATGTTATAATCGAATCAAAGAAAAAAATCCAGAAATTATACTGGAGGGAATGCTTTGAAAAAAACAAAAAAAGGCTTGCTTCTTGTCAGTACATTAGTATTTTTTTTGTTTATAGGGTATCAGTACGCTGCAGATAATACCTTTAATAATCAAAGTGATGAGAACAATCCTAAAGGTACAAGAATTAAAGATACCAATGATATGGAACACGTTTCTAATAATAATGTGAGTTTGAACGACAAAATGGAAAGGACAAGAAATGAGTGGGATTGCGTTAAACCCAATGAAGTAGGCAAAATAATGATCATCATGTACCACAACATAGGCAATGAAGAATCCACCTGGTCGCGGCATTATTCGAACTTTAAAAAAGATTTAGAAACCCTTTACAAAAAAAACTACAGACTAATCAGCATGAAAGATTTTATTGATAACAACATTGACATACCGGCAGGGTATACACCGGTGATAATTACCTTTGATGATGGTTTGGAAGGCCAGTTTAGTTTTATACGGAAGGCTGATGGGATAAATATCCATCCCAATTGTGCTGTTAGAATTCTTGAAAGTTTTAATGAACAGCATCCGGATTTTGGTAAGAAAGCAGTTTTTTATATTAATTCTTACCCAGTAGCTTTTGGCCAACCCGAGTTTGTTAAAGAAAAGTTGAACTATTTAGTGAAAAATGGCATGGAAATAGGCAATCATACTTATTCTCACAAAAATCTGGCAAAAATTACTCCAGAGGAGATAAAAGAGGAAATAGGTAAGAATATAGCAATGATAAAAAAGAGTGTGCCAGAATATGAGGTTTGTTCCCTGGCTTTACCTTACGGAGGAATTCCTAAAAATCTTGCGGTGGTAGCTAAAGGTAATTGGGGAGAGATCAAATACAAAAACAAAAGCATTCTTCTTGTGGGAGCTGAACCTGCCCTTCCTCCAAATCATGTGGCCTTTGATCCCCTTAAAATTCCTAGGATAAGAGGGAGTGAGAGGTATTTACAAAAGTGGCTGGAATATTTCGATGCCAATCCCAGAGAAAGGTATGTTAGTGACGGTGATCCTGACATCATTACCGTTCCCCAGGATTTAGTGTTTCAAATTAATAAACACAGCTTAAAAGGTAAAGTATTAAGAACCTATAATAGATCAAATTAAAACTTTCCAATAAGCAATAAAACACCGATTATTATAAAAGCAGTACCTGCACCCAGGTGAATATAATTGGCGGGAATAATCTCAGAAATGAATGATCCTATGATTACCCCCAATAAAGTTGTAACAATCAGGGCAGAAATGGCTCCTAAAAATACTCCTAAAAGGGATTCATTGTGTGCTGCCATTAGCATTGTTGTCAGCTGTGTTTTGTCGCCCAATTCAGCCAGAAAAATAAGGATAAAAGTAGACAAAAAGTTTTTCCACATGATGAACATGCCTCCTTCTTATAAACCCCTTCGGGGGGTTTTTCTTTTTCCAAAGCCTATAATTTTAAATCCTTCTTTCATAGTTTTAATAACCGCTCCTATAATCCCACAGAACAAAGCTGAAATTAGAATGCTGTACATAAACGCATCTCCTATTTTTAAAGCGAGTTCCAGTTCTAAACCTATTTCTGCTGGAATACCAATAATACTTCTCAGTCTGCTCAAATGGTCAGTATAATATGGAATCCATGCAAGAAACCCCCACAGTATTCCAAAGATTACTCCTTTTTTCATGCTATAAAAACCTCCTGTTAATTCTCCTATTCAATTTATATAACTCTAATTCTTTTTATATTCCCTTACATAAAAGATATACAGATTTTAATTTAAACGGTAGGGTCTAACTGAAAAACTGTAGATAATGAACAGGCATAATGAAATACTAAATGAATAAAATTTACTAGGTTAGTAATTTTAAAGTTTTGGAATCAAAGAAATGAGGTGATAACCGTTAGAATTATCATTTTATATAAAAAAGCAGCAGCAGCTTTTTTGTTGGTTGTATTGAGTTTTGTAATAATATTCAGATTAATGGCTTCTCCCCCTATCCTGCCAATTTTTAGTCAACAAGACAGGCTTTTACCAATATATAGAGTTGCCTGTGACAAAAAAAGATTATCGTTTACTTTCGATGCGGCATGGGGAGCCGACCAAACACCATTGATATTAAATATACTTGATAGGTACAATATCAAGACGACTTTCTTTCTTGTAGGCTTCTGGATAGAAGATTATCCCGAGATGGCTAAGGAGATAGTAAAAAGGGGTCATGAAATAGGAAACCATTCTTCAACACATCCCCACATGTCCTGGTTATCAGAACAGGAAATCTGGAAAGAATTAGAACACACTCATAAAACAATAAAGGATTACACGGGTTTTGAAGCAGAGCTTTTCAGACCGCCTTTTGGTGATTATAACAACAGGCTGATTGAAACATGTGAAAAGTTTGGATATAAAGTAGTACAATGGGATGTTGATTCCCTTGACTGGAAAAACTTGAGTGCAAGTGCTATTGCAGATAGGGTTTTAAAAAAGGTCCAAAAAGGTTCAATAGTTTTATTTCACAACAATGGAAAAAACACGCCACAGGCATTGATTTCCATTATCGAAAACCTTCAAAGCCGGGGCTATGAAATAGTTCCCGTTTCTCAACTTATAATAAAGCACAATTATTACATTGATAACAATGGTGAACAGAAACCCCTCCCGGTGCAAGAAACAGACTAAACTTTACTTTTACCGATTATAATGATATTATTTCAATAGCAAAAAAATCCTGGAGAGGAGGTTCTTTGTGTAATGGAAGTTAAAAAAGAATACTACAAGATGTTAGGGAAAAGATTTAAAAAAGCTTTGGAAAAGAACGGTTTTTGTGTTAAAGTTGCTTCTTCTCCAGAGGAAGCCCTGGAAACAGCAATACAGATGATTCCCCAAGATGTATCCGTTGGTATAGGGGGATCTGTAACTGTTAGACAGATTGGTTTGGTAGATGAATTGAAAAAAAGAGGAAACCCTCTTTATGCTCACTGGGAAGCTGAACCTGAGCAAAGGTCTCAGATTCGGAAAAAGGAACTTACCTCAGATATCTTTATTACGGGAACAAACGCCATAACACTGGATGGTAAGCTCGTTAATATAGATGGAGTAGGAAACAGGGTAGCAGCCATGATGTATGGTCCCAAAAAGGTAATAGTGATAGCTGGAGTAAACAAAGGGGTAGAAAGCGTTGAGGATGCAATTAAAAGAATCAAAAACATTGCTTCACCACAAAATTCTTTAAGATTGGGAAGATTACTTCCATGTGCAAAAACAGGAAAATGCCATGATTGTGATTCCCCGGAAAGGATGTGTTCCATCACCACTATTATTGAAAAGAAGCCTCCAGAAACAGATATAACTATAATACTCGTTGAAGATGAATTGGGATATTGAGAATAATAAAATACCAGTAGGAGATAATAATTATCGGGGTGTTAATTTTGACCAAAGAACGAAAGAAAACCAACATAGAGGACCTAAAAGGTAGCTTAAAGTATGAAATAGCTGAAGAACTGGGCCTTTTAGATAAAGTTGAGAAATATGGATGGGGTAGCCTAACTGCTGAAGAAACTGGTAGAATTGGAGGTTACATGGCTCATCGAAAAAGGAAAAAAGAGAAAAATTAACACGGCCTTAGACCCGTAAAATTACGGGTCTTATTTGATGTTTAAAAAGTCTTGACGGAATTAAAAGATGTATGATATTATAACCATAACTTTGATACGTTATCAATTTAATGAATTAAAGCAATAAAGAGGTGTGAGAATGTTCAGCATGAAGTTTAAAAAACCGGGGGGAGTTAGAGACTTTCTACCGGAGAGCACAAGGATAAAACGAGATATTGAGAACAAAATTTACAGAATATTTTCCACCTGGGGTTATCAGGAAGTGCTGACTCCGTCCTTTGAATATCTAGAAACATTTCTTATGGGGAACAGCTTTGAGTTTGGTGAAAAAATTTTTAAATTTTTCGACCGAAGGGGGAGGGTTTTGGCTCTAAGACCGGATATGACAACTCCCATTGCCAGACTGGTATCAAATCATTATGAGAACGTAGAGTTTCCTCTGAAACTATGTTATTTTTCGAATGTTTTCAGGTTTGAAGATCACAGAGGAGGAAGACAAAATGAAATGTTTCAAGCAGGTGCAGAACTCATTGGATGGAATGAGATTGATGCAGATGCGGAGATAATAACCCTTGCCATAAAAAGTTTACAGGAAGCAGGGATAAAAAATTTTAAGGTGAATATAGGACATACGGGCTTCTGGGAAGGCATACTGAAAAGTGAGAGGACTTCTGAAAAAGAAAAAGATGCTCTAAAAAGTTCTCTGTTAAACAAAGATTTTGTAACTCTTAAAGAAATAATAAAGAATTTAAGTATAAATAAACACAATAAGGCCCTGCTCCTCGACATCACGAAGCTACACGGTGGAATAGATGTTTTAAATGAAGCAGAAAAAGTTTCTGAAAATGAAATTTCGAAAAAAGCCATAAGGGAACTAAAAAGGCTAGCAGAAATTTTGGCGTATTATGGTGTAGAGGAATATATAACTTTTGACCTCGGCCTTATGAGGGACCTTGATTATTACACCGGCATGATCTTTGAAGGCTATACCCCTGGTCTGGGACACCCTGTGTGTGGAGGCGGAAGATACGACAATTTGATTGAAAAATTTAATGGTGTAAAACCTGCCACAGGTTTTATGATTAACATCGATGGGGTTTTAAAAGTGCTTGAACGAATACAATGCAAAAATGAAGCCTCGAAAGATATACTCATCGTTTACAATGAGAATTCTGTTGGTGAAGGTGTTGAAAAAGCCCTTGATTATCGGAACAGAGGATACACTACAGACATAATATCAGAGAAACAGATGGGCAAACTTTCTGATGAAATAAAAAACATCTATAAGAAAATTATAAGAGTATAAATGGAGGCCTGATGGTATGCTGACCGTAGCCCTATCAAAAGGCAGAATCCTTGATGAAACCGTGGATTTGTTTGAACGCTGTGGCATTAACTGTGAAAATATTAGAAATGATAACAGAAAGTTGATAATTACAAATCCAGAAGAGGGTATGAAGTTTATCCTTGCCAAACCCTTTGATGTACCCACATATGTTGAACACGGTGTTGCCGACCTGGGTGTTGTGGGAAAAGATATTTTGCTGGAACAGGAAAAGGATGTATATGAATTGCTTGACCTGGGTTTGGGTTACTGCCGGCTTGTAGTGGCAGGGCCTAGAGGCAAAAAGGGTTATCCGCGCCATTTAAAAATAGCCACAAAATTCCCGCGAGCGGCAGAAAAATATTATTTGGAGAAGGGTGTGGAAGTGGAGGTAATAAAGCTGCACGGTTCTGTAGAACTGGCCCCCCTTTTGGGGTTGTCTGATAAAATAGTTGATATTGTTTCTACAGGAAATACTTTACGACAAAACAACCTCATTGAATTGGAAACAATAAGTGAAATAACAGCAAGATTAATTGCCAACCGTGTTAGTTTTCGATTAAAGGGTGAAAGCATAAACAAATTGGTTGAAATTCTGGAAAAAAACCTTGAGGGGAATAAAAAAGATGATAAAAACAATTAAAGTGGAGGACTTCAAAAACATAATATCCAGCAGCACACCGCTGTTCACGGAGGAAGTGGCAAGCACAGTAAAGAAAATCGCCGAATCCATCAAAACTCACAAAGATAAGGCTCTAAAAGAGTATATAAGCAAATATGATGGTGTGGAGCTAGAAAACCTTTTAATTAATTTAAAAGATATAGAGGTTCCCGATTTGCCTGAGAAGTTTGTTAGAGCTTTCAGAAAGGCCAGGGAAAATATCTATAGATACCACAAAAAACAATTGAGAAATTCATGGTTTGAATACACAGATACAGGCTCTATCCTCGGTCAGAAAATAATTCCTCTAGAAAAGGTTGGAATTTATGTTCCAGGAGGGAGAGCATCATACCCATCTACAGTATTAATGACGGTAATTCCTGCTAAGATAGCGGGAGTTAAGGAGATTATCATGGCAACTCCGCCAATGGCTGATGGTGAGATAAACCCTTACACTCTTTTTGCTGCTAAAGAAACAGGGGTAGACAAAATTCTAAAGGCTGGTGGTGCCCATGCCGTTTGCGCCATGGCCTTTGGTACGGAAAGTATCCCTAAAGTTGATAAAATCGTAGGTCCCGGCAATAAATACGTTACCGTGGCTAAAAAATATGTGTATGGTGACGTGGATATAGACATGCTGGCCGGTCCAAGTGAAGTTTTGGTAATAGCAGATAAGACGGCCAATCCGAACTATATAGCAGCTGATATGCTCTCCCAGGCAGAACATGATCCTGATGCAAGAGCCATTCTTATAACAACTGATGGCGCAATAGCAGGAAAGGTTGAACAAAAGATCATTGAAATGATACAGAGATTAAAGAGGAAAGAAATAATCAAGCAATCCATAGAAAACAATGGAGTTATCCTTATTGCTGAAGATATTGATGAGGCAATCGATTTAGCAAACAGGATTGCTCCAGAACACCTTGAAATTCTGACAGAAAAGCCTTTCGAACACCTGTGTAAAATCAAGCATGCAGGTGCAGTGTTTTTGGGAGAATATTCCCCCGAGCCCCTGGGAGATTATTATGCCGGTCCCAATCATGTGCTGCCAACTTCCGGAACAGCAAGATTCAATTCGGTTTTGAGTGTGGATGATTTTGTTAGAAAAACCAGTGTGATCTATTACTCAAAAGAGGATTTTGTTAAAGCCCGAGAAGATGTGTGTATTCTTGCAGAAAGCGAAGGGTTGGATGCCCATATGAATTCAATTAAAGTGAGAGGAGAAAAGATTAATGAGAATTAAGGACCTTGTCAGAAAAGATGTTGAAAAATTGGAACCATATATACCTGCCCCATCTTATTATGATGTGAAACTGAATGCCAATGAAAGTCCTTTTGATATTCCCGATGAAATCAAGGAAGAAATCTGGTCTGAAGTTAAGGATGAAAAGTTTTCACTGTATTATGATCCCACTGCACTGGAGCTTCGAGAGAAATTGGCCCGCTACACTGAAGTGGAAAAAGATGAACTGGTAGTTGGAAATGGTTCCGATGAGATTATAATGGTGTTGCTTTTTACCTTTGCAGGGCCTCAGAGAAAGGTAATCATACCCACTCCTGCTTTTCCCGTTTATGAAACCTTTACAAGGATATCCGGTGCACAACCCGTCAGAATACCTCTTATAAAGCCTGATAAGAGCGAACCGTGGCAGCTCGATATGGAAAAAATCAGAGAAAACTACCTGAATAATGATGAATACGGCATCTTTTTTGTTTGTTATCCCAACAATCCAACGGGCAGCTATTTCCCAGAAGAACACGTGATGGAGATAATTGAAAACTTTAATGGTCTGGTGATCATAGATGAGGCGTATTTTGAATTTGGCAGGAAGAGTTTTGTTAATTACATAAACAGGTATGAAAACATTGCCGTTATAAGGACCTTTTCAAAGGCCTTCTGCCTGGCAAGCATGAGAATAGGTTATCTGATAGCAAATAAAGATATTGTTAATGAAGTGTATAAGGTGAAGCTGCCGTATAATATAGGGCTTTTTTCTCAGAAAGCTGCAAAGGTAATGCTTGATAAAATCAGTTATGTAAATACAGTGTGTGAGAAGATTAACACACTCAGGAACAAATTATACCAGGAATTGTCAAAAATAGAAGGTATTACTCCTTATCCCTCCATAACGAATTTCATTCTATGCAGATTTAATGACGGGCCGGTAGATGAGGTTTATCAAAAACTGATACAAAAGAGCATAATAATAAGAAAATTGGAAGACCCTGCCCTGTATGATTGTTTGAGAATAAGTGTGGGAGATGAAAAGGACAATAGAATACTTCTGGATAACTTAAAGCTTATCTTAAAGGAGGGCTAGGGATTGAGAAATGCTGATATACACAGGGAAACAGGTGAAACTAGGGTCGCCATTACAATTAACCTTGACGGCAGCGGCAAATCAGAAATTAAAACTCCCATTGCTTTTTTGAACCATATGCTGGAGCTGTTTGTTAAACACAGCATGATCGACCTTAAAATTGAAGCTGAGGGAGACATTTATGTGGATTACCATCATACCGTTGAAGATGTAGGAATATGTCTGGGCAAAGCGCTGTTTGCGGCTCTGGGTGATAAAGCATCGATAAACCGTTACGGTTCATGTTTTATTCCAATGGATGAGACACTGGTTCTATGTGCTATAGACCTCAGTGGAAGACCCTACCTGGTGTATGATGTGGATTTCAAAAGAGAAAAAGTGGGGAATTTTGATGCCGAACTAGTAAAAGAATTCCTGCAGGCTGTGGTATCCCATGGAATGTTCAATCTGCACATCAAACTTTTATGGGGAGAAAACACTCATCATATTATTGAAGCGGTGTTTAAAGCCTTTGGAAGAAGCTTGAGAGCGGCAATTGAGATGGATAAGAGAGAAGATGGAATTCCTTCGACAAAAGGAAAACTATAGAGGTGAGCGATTTGATAACAATTATAGATTATGGTATGGGGAACTTGAAAAGTGTAAGCAAAGCCTTCGAAAAAGTGGGAGAGCAGGTTATCGTTACGAAGGACTCTAAGATTATTAGAGAAGCTGAGGCTCTGGTGGTACCAGGAGTGGGAGCTTTTGGAGATGCCATTAAGAATTTAAAAGCTATGGGTTTAACTGATATTATAAAAGATAAAGCTAGGGAAGGTATACCTCTTTTGGGTATCTGCCTCGGCATGCAGCTTTTGTTTTCCGATAGTGAAGAGGGAGGAACACATGAAGGGCTGGACCTGCTGAAGGGAAGTGTAGTCAAGTTTAGAGGTAATGTGAAGGTCCCCCATGTGGGATGGAATCAGATAAAAAGGGTCAGACCGCACAAACTGGTGGAGGGGATAGAAGACGGTAGCTACTTTTACTTTGTGCACTCGTATTATGTAAAACCAGAAAAGGAAGAATTTGTTGTGGCGGTTACCCCGTATTCCGTTGATTTTCCTGCTGTTGTGTGCAGAGATAATGTTATGGGAGTGCAGTTCCATCCCGAAAAAAGTAGTTCTAGGGGGCTTAAATTATTGAAAAACTTCGGGGAGATGGTAAGGTGCAGTTGATTCCTGCGATAGATTTAAAGGATGGTAAATGTGTTAGATTAACCCAGGGTGATATAAAGAGAATGGATGTGTTTTCAGATAATCCTGTCAGTGTAGCAAAAAAATGGGAAAGCCTGGGGGCCGGTATCATCCATGTGGTTGACCTGGATGGTGCTTTTACCGGTAACACCATAAACTTGGAAACAATTAAAAAAATTCTCGATGCTGTAAAAATACCCATTCAATTGGGTGGAGGCATTAGAAGCCTTGATACGATAGAAAAATACATAAAAATGGGAATAAGCAGAGTTGTTATCGGTACAGCCGCTGTAAAAAATCCAAAACTTGTTAAAGAAACTGTAGAATTGTATGGAGAAAGGATAATAGTGGGTATAGATGCCAGAAATGAAAAAGTAACTATAAAAGGCTGGGTAGAAACTTCACCTGTAAATTGTTATGAATTGGCTAGAGAAATGGAGCAAATAGGTGTTAAAAGGATAATTTTTACTGATGTGTCTAAAGATGGGATGATGGAAGGGCCAAATATAAAGTCCATTAAAAAAATGCTTAAACAAACCACCTTAAAAGTTATAGCTTCAGGAGGAATTTCATCCATTGAGGATATAATGGCACTTAAACAAATAGATGATGACAATCTGGAAGGAGTAATTGTAGGAAAAGCTCTTTATACCCAAAAGATAGATTATAAAAGAACACAAAAGCTTCTCGAGGAAGGTGATTGATATTTTAGCAAAAAGGATAATCCCCTGTCTGGATGTTAAAGAAGGCAGAGTAGTGAAAGGTACTAGTTTCGTGAACCTGCGGGATGCTGGAGACCCTGTGGAATTAGGAATTTTTTATGACCAACAGGGTGCAGATGAACTGATTTTTTTGGACATTACGGCTTCAGCTCAAAAGAGAAAAACCGTCATTGAAATGGTGGAGAAAACTGCGGAAAATGTTTTTATACCCTTTACAGTTGGCGGAGGTATATCTACGCTTGAGGATATAAGGAACATATTAAAAGCTGGAGCGGACAAGGTATCAATAAACACCGCAGCTGTAAAGAATCCGGATTTGATTAAAGAAGGTGCTAAGAAATTCGGGAGCCAGTGCATAGTGGTGGCTATCGACGCAAAAAAGGTAGGAGAAGACACATGGGAAGTCTACATTCATGGGGGCAGGACTCCCACAGGGATTGATGCTGTGGGATGGGCAAAAAGAGCAGAAAAACTGGGAGCGGGTGAAATTCTCCTGACAAGCATGGATAAGGATGGAACAAAAGATGGATATGATGTGGAATTGACCAGAGCAATTTCTACACAGGTAAACATACCGGTAATTGCTTCAGGGGGTGCCGGTGAAAAGAGACACTTTTCTGAAATTTTTAAAAATGGTAAGGCAGATGCTGCTCTTGCCGCATCAGTGTTTCATTATAAACAGTTTACAATAGAAGAAGTAAAAAGGTATCTTCAGGAAGAAGGAGTTGCAGTAAGATTATGAAAGAGGTTTTTGAACACTTAAAATTTGATGAGAAGGGTCTTATCCCTGCAGTGGTCCAGGATGTGCGAACAAAAGATGTGTTGATGGTTGCATACATGAATAAAGAAGCGCTGCAGAAGACAGTGAAAACCAATGAAACCTGGTTTTACAGCCGATCACGACAGAAATTGTGGCACAAAGGAGAAATCAGCGGCAATATTCAGAAGGTAAAGGAGATAAAGTATGATTGTGATGGAGATACCCTCCTGGTCTTAGTTGAACAGAAGGGTGTTGCATGCCATACAGGCAAATACAGCTGCTTTTTTAATGATATCCTTAAGGGAGACTCCATGCCGGGTTTTGGAATTATAAACAAATTAAGGTCTGTTATTAAGGATAGAAAGGAGAAAAGACCTGAAGGCTCATATACTGCCTATCTTTTTGACGAGGGTCTTGATAAGATATTAAAAAAAGTGGGTGAAGAGGCATCAGAAGTTATTATAGCTTCTAAAAATGAAGACAGGAACCAGTTGATATACGAAATTGCAGATTTGCTCTATCATATGCTGGTATTGATGGAACAGAAGGAAATAAAAACAGAAGAGATTCTGGAGGAACTGCAGCGCAGATTTAAGACTTGAAAAAATAAAATGCGATTCCCTTGACTACAGCGGTTAGGTTGAATATAATTTAAATAAGGGAAAGGGGCAAAAGCGATCAAAATCAAAGATAAAAGGAGATTGGTGGAGTATAAAAATAATAAAATCTGTTAAAGATAATTAATGATTTTTGACTTTACCGATATAGTGCTGTATACTAATTATTGTCTCTAAAAGAAGGGCGAATAGCTCAGCTGGGAGAGCACCTGCCTTACAAGCAGGGGGTCACAGGTTCGAGCCCTGTTTCGCCCACCATGGCCCAGTAGTTCAGACGGCTAGAACGCCGGCCTGTCACGCCGGAGGTCGAGGGTTCAAGTCCCTTCTGGGTCGCCATTATGCCTCGGTAGCTCAGTTGGTAGAGCAGAGGACTGAAAATCCTCGTGTCGGTGGTTCGATTCCGCCCCGAGGCACCATTTTTTATATGCGGAAGTGGCTCAGTGGTAGAGCATCGCCTTGCCAAGGCGAGGGTCGCGGGTTCAAATCCCGTCTTCCGCTCCATTGAGGCGGCATAGCCAAGTGGTAAGGCAGAGGACTGCAAATCCTTTATTCCCCAGTTCGAATCTGGGTGCCGCCTCCAAATTAGATACGCCGGGGTGGCGGAACTGGCAGACGCACAGGACTTAAAATCCTGCGGACACTCAAATGTCCGTACCGGTTCGATTCCGGTCCCCGGCACCACTAAAGCTAGTAATATCAAGGGATTGAAGACCCTTGATTTTTTGTTTTTACGGAGAAAAAACCGTTGCCATTTCGTTGCCCTTTAGTAGACGAAAGTATAGTTTAAAGTTTTTGCGCAGCTTCTTCCTGAAGCCTCCGAAAAACTCTCAAAGAAATCCTGGAGAAGCAGCATTTAAATGAACCATCGCTTCCTTTAGATAATACTCCAATAGAGGGAACCGTAAAAGATATTAAGCCTGTCAAGATCATTATGGCTCATAAGATTCCCTCGAGCCTCTATAGGATGAGGTGGTAAGGTAGTATCATTACCTTGGTTATCGCAAGATGCTGGGAGTAAATCTCTAATATCTTGCATTTACAGGTATTCGACCTGTAGTTGCTGTTGGTTTTAGCTCTGCGGCCTTAAAGGTTGAGGCAAAGTAGCTTGCATCAATTAACTGGAATGTTTTACACTTGAACTCAAATAAGCCTGCCAGGAAAATTCTACTGCTGCATCAGCCAACTTGGATGGTTTTTAGGAAATAATTAGAACCGTTGCTGAAAGGTTCGGGGCAGTGTTTTTTTGGCTTAATGAATGCCAGACTGCTAGACAACTGCTAAAGAAGGGTTTCTTTTAAACTGCATTTCTTCTCTAAAATAAATATGGTGCATAAATGTACCGCATTTTGCCAAAGTATAGATGCCATTATTAGATACTGTAATAGCTTCTAAACCAACTGTTTTGGAGGAAGTAAAGTAGCACTCGCTCCAAATAATTTTAATAAAGGATCTAAAAGAGTAAGGCCTAGCGTAGATATGGTTAAAGCTATTAGTATCAGTAAAACCATTCCGTTTGCAAGGATAATTTCTGCTTCATCTTTTTTCTGTTCACCCAATCTAATTGAGATTAAAGAAGTTGATCCAAGACCAACAAGCATACCAAAAGCCATTATTATGGTCATAATCGGAAAACCTAATGTAATAGCTGCAATCCCTAATGAACCCACCCCATTTCCTATATATATCCTGTCGACTATATTATATAAAGCATTAACCATCATTCCAACAATAGCAGGAATGGAGAATTTCAAAAGAAGTTTTCCGATTCTTTCTTTTCCCAATAATTTTGAATGATCCATAATTACCACCTTATATCTTTTTCATTATTTTTACTATTGTTTTGATATTTTTTACGAATTCTTCAATTTCTTTTTCATCTAGAGAGTCAAATAATTTTAGTATATTTTGTCTAAATTCGTTTTTCTTTTTTTCCGTATATTTTTTTCCTTTGTCTGTTAGGTATAGCCAGGTCTTTCTGCGGTCCTTTTCATCTATTTTTCTGGTAATTAGATTCATCTCTTCCAAAGAATCTATTAGTGTAGTTAAGCTCCCTTTGCACATATCAAGATATTTGCCTAAGTTGGTAGGAGTAATTTTTCCATGTCTACCAATAATCATTATGGCTCTGTTTTGATTTTTTTTGCATTTATATATGCCATTTTTCTTGCGAAAAACATTACCAAACTTATGAAAGAATAAAGACACAAACTCAAAGAGATTATCACAAATTTCGTTTAAGTTTTTTTCGTCCATAATAATCACCTGCCCAAATGGTTAGAATTCTAACAGTAAGAATTCTAACCATTTTTTATGAAAATGTCAATATTTCTCTTTATATATTTTTGTGGTTCTTTTACAAAACAGTTGATTAAAAATCAAAGCAGCAGCTGATATATCTAACTAAATTTATCTAGAAACACCTAGGCTGATTTTGGATCAAATTTTGAGTTATCAATTCACGGATTCAGGTATGAAGTTATAATAAAAAAGAAGTTTTAATATATATAACTAGGCACTGCAGATGGAGGAAATGTTTGGTGATAAAACTCACCAGGAATCAAAAGTTTATAACTGTGTTGATGAAGATGCAGAAGGTTTTACGAAAATGTACCGAATGGTACAATGGTTATTATTTACAATTGAATGTTTTTTTGAGGAGAGGTTTAAATGAATATTATTTTTTCTTTGTTGATATTGATAGGAATAGTAGTGGCTGCTGTTAATGGTAGGATAGAGGTTATAACAGAAATAGCTATTAATTCTGCTATTTCTGCGGTGGAAAGGATTTTTAGTCTTGTAGGTATAATTAGCATGTGGCTGGGTATTGCCAAAATTGCTGAAAAGTCGGGGTTAATTGAAACCCTCAGCCGTATGCTTTATCCGTTTGTTAAGCATTTATTCCCATCAATTCCTGAGGGTCATCCTGCTATGGGTTCTATGCTGATGAACATGAGTGCAAACATACTGGGATTTGGTAGTGCGGCTACTCCTTTTGGTCTGAAAGCTATAGCTGAAATGCAGAAACTCAATGATGATCCGGAAACAGCTTCAGAAGCCATGTGCACTTTTCTTGCTATAAATACCTCCAGTATCACCCTTGTTCCAGCTACAGTTATAGGACTGAGAGCAGCAGCAGGCTCAAAAAACCCTACAGATATAATAGGAGCAATACTTTTTGCAACCACATGTTCAACAATGACGGCCATAATTACAGATTGTTTTTTTAGAACATATTACAGGGTAAAAAATAAGTACAGGAGGTAGTTTGGTTTTGTTTGTCGGGTTGATAACCAATATTACCAAATGGGCTGTTCCTTTTATAATGTTCGTTATTATCATACACGGTTATGTAAAAGGAGTAAAAGTATTTGAAGTGTTTGTTGATGGAGCCAAGGAAGGCTTAAAAATTGCGATTAAAATTATACCATACATTATAGCAATATACGTTGCAGTAGGAATATTTAGGGAATCGGGTGCTGTTTATTTATTCATAAGATTGTTAGAGCCTATTTTAAGAATATTAAATATACCGGGTGAAATACTGCTTGTATCCATAACCAGATCCCTATCAGGTCCTGCTGCCCTGGGTATGGCTATGGAAGTGTTTGATACATATGGAGTTGATTCATTAAGAGGTAGGATGGCAGCTGTAGTAGTAGGGAGTACAGATACCACGTTTTATATAATCGCAGTATATTTTGCTTCAATAGGAATTAAAAAAACAAAATATGCAATTTCTGTAGGGTTAATGGCTGATTGTGCAGCATTTCTTGGAGCTGTTTATATTGTTAACAAGTTGTACGGATAAAAATCGGCTGCATATCACATTTTTTATTTTATATATCTTGAAATTGTTGAAGCAAGGTGTTATACTTATATTTGCAAAAAGAAAAAGGCGGGTGCTTAGCTCAGTGGGAGAGCGCTTCCTTGACGCGGAAGAGGTCGCAAGTTCGATCCTTGCAGCACCCACCATATTTTGGAGATTTTTACGAAACCGTGTAGAAATTGCGTGCTATACGGTTTTTTGTTTTGCAATCTAGTAGAATCCGAACGTACATATTATGTATTTTTATATCTTCTGATGACAGAATTTTATACCAGCAACAATGTCACAGAACACGATATAAAATCAGCAAGGTTACGTCAAAGTCAGTTTCAACCACAATATATAGTGTCAAATAAGATCCGAAACATCAAAATATTGCACTCGAGGCAATACTTTGACGAGGGCCTAATAAAATCAGTGAGGAGACTTGTCTAAAAAACGCTAAAGTGATAAAATTGTTTAACAGTTGGTATTCTAACTATAAAA
>DFNM01000029.1:0-2205 GCA_002376045.1 Firmicutes bacterium UBA3567 | reverse complement strand
CTATAAAAAATATGGAGGTGAAAAAATTGACCAGAATACACAAGCAAATTTTACGAGCACTATTAAATAAACCAAGTACTTTTTGGCAGCTGATCAAAAAACAGGATGGACATTTGCCTCTGTATATTAAAGTTCTAAAAGAAATGATTGCTAAAGGATTTATAAAAAGTGAAGGTGATTCGATTTGTATTACTGATAAGGGAAAAGAGAAAGCTGCTGAGCTTGGCTTAATTCCTTTACAATCTCTTGTTTGTCCTGCATGTGAAGGGAAAAGCGTTACTCTGCAGGGGAAATTTAAGCAGGTATTACAAGAGTTTAAAGAGATCAGTAAAAATAGACCTCCAGCAATTTCTGAATATGATCAGGGTTATGTTGATCCCGTAAGCACAGTCTCACGAGTAGCAGTGATGTATCAACGAGGGGATCTGGAAAAGCAAAATATTTTTCTCATAGGAGATGATGATTTAACAAGTGTAGCTATTGCCCTGACAGGAATGGCTAATCGTATTACAGTTCTAGAAGTAGATGATAGACTTATAGAGTTTATCAATAATATTGTCAAAGAATACGGTTGGAATAATATCATTGCCGTAAAGTATGATGTGAGAAATCCAATTCCTGAAGAATATCATGGCAAATATGATGTTTTTCTCATTGATCCTGTTGAAACATTACCAGGAATTAAACTGTTTTTATCTCGGTCAGCCATGGCCTTACAGGGAACAGGAAGTGCCGGGTATTTTGGTTTAACCCATTTAGAAGCTTCCAGAGATAAATGGCATAAAATACAAAAGATGATATTAGATATGAACTTCGTTATAACCGATATAATCCATAATTTCCAGGAATATGAGCTTGAAAGAGAAGACTTCATAAAGAAAGACTATCCTCTGGTTACTGAGGCTATCAATGGTCTTCCTGTACCAGATGTAAATTGGTATACTTCGAACTTTTTCAGATTAGAAGCTATTGCAACACCAAATGTATCGAAAAATGAGACTATATCTTTAGATCGGAAATTTTATTTTGATAATGAATCCTATGCAACTTTACCATAACACTTAAAAGAAAAAATTCCCTCCCTTTCTGCATTGTATACAAATATAAACTCAAACATATAATAGTATCAAAGAAGGGAGGGAATTTCTTAATGCGGCTTCTAAGTGTTGGGACATCTAAAGATGTAGATGAATTAAAAGACAGGTTAAACCATGAATTAAAATTCTTTCATGATAAAGGAATTAATATAAATATACGAGAAAAAATTAAAGGAAGCTATGTGTTTCTAAATTACATTATATATGATGATGATATTTTAAATAATTCGTATGATAAGATAGTTGGATTATTTAAGCATCATGCTGCTAAAGCTATAGCCGAAATTATAATTGAAAATTGGGAAAAAAAATTAATTAAAAAAATAATATGGAAGAATTACAATTATTTTAAAGAGATAGAAAAAAATAAAATATACAAGTTTGCAAAAACGATTTTAAAAGATGAAAACTTTCTAGACAAAAAAAATATTGTGTATCAAACCAATAGAAAAAATCATGTGAAAAATAAAATAAACGATTATTTAAATACCAACAATGAAATAGTAATTGAAGGTTTCATCAAATTTAGATTGAAGGAATATTTCATGGAATTGGAAGACATTGTAGATAGAGCAGTAGATGAATTTTTAATGGAAAAAGAGTACAAAGAATTTATTAAACTGCTTAAGTATTTCGTAGAAATACAGGAACCCAAAAAAGAATTTATACATGTTATCCTTAATAGAAAAAAATTTGATATATTCGATAAAAATTTGAAAACATTGAATAAGGATTTTTTGGAAGATTTTGCTTTTGAAGGTTCAGAAAACGACATATGTTATGATGATTTGTTAATAAGTGTGTTGATAACTATTGCTCCGAAACAGATTATAGTCCATAGAAAAAATAATAATTTCAAAGAAGCCATTGATACCATAAAAAAAATTTTTGAAGGAAAGGTTATCATTTGTAAAGGCTGCAAAATATGTAATCACAAAACCAAAAACCATCTGGAAAAATAAAGGTTCTTATTTAGAACCTTTTTTAAATTTGATTATTTGTGGTAATATATATTTGTATAATAAGAAGGAATGGAAGGAGTTTAAAAGTTGGACAAGAAATTATGGGGAATACTCCTGATACCATTTATCGGACCCCTGATAGGTTG
>DFNM01000258.1 GCA_002376045.1 Firmicutes bacterium UBA3567 | reverse complement strand
GACGGGTAGCATTCTTTATGGCCTGTTCTTTTGACTGATTGTATGATCCGAAGGGCATATCACCGATTATCAGGGGATTGGGAGCTCCCTTTACAACAGGTTTGATATGGTGTATCATGTCTTCCATTGTAACGGGCACCGTTGAATCCAATCCCAAAACCGTCATGGCCAGGGAATCCCCCACAAGGATGACCTCTATGCCGGCCTTGTCAACAAAATATGCGGTGGGGTAATCGTACGCCGTTGTCATGCTTATTTTTTCTCCTTTCTGCTTCATCTCCTTCAACTGCTGAATGGTTACCTTGGACACACAAATCAACTCCTTTTTTAGGTTTTTTACCCTTTGTAGCCCAGCTGTCTCGAAAACCCGCAGGCTGCTTTTTTTACCAAGTATATATAATCAATGTTGTGTTTTGCAGTTTTGTACCTATATTCAGGAATGGCAATGCTCATGGCTGCAACTGTTTCGCCTCTGTAATCTTTGACGGGTGCTGCAATGCACACCAGCCCTTTTACATACTCTTCATTGTCTATGCTGTAACCCTGCCGCTTTATTTTAGACAGTTCAGCCAGCAAGTCTTCAATACTGGTGATGGTGTTGGGTGTGTATGCAGTCAGGGTTTCCTCTTTAAACAACTGCTTTACTTTTTTTTCAGACATCTGGGCCAGCATGGCTTTGCCCAGGCCAGTGCAGTAGGAAGGCAGCCTTTTACCTATGTTCAGATCAACCTTAATGGTTTCGGGACTTTCTATTTTGTCGATGTATAAAACGTGTTTCCCATCAAGGATAGCCAGGTTGACCGTTTCGTGGGTTTGCTCTGCAAGTTCCTCTAAAAAGGGCTGTGCCTGCCTTCTGAGTCCCAATTTTTCCACCACATTGTTGCCTTGACAAGATTGCTGCTTTTCACCAAATCATTCCCTTCTTTTCAAGCTCATTTTTATACTTCGACTGGATGTCGACAATTCCTTTTCAAAACCCCACTTTGTTAGTGATTTTTAGTTTTCGGGAATTGATTTTGGCTGAAGACCTGTGCCTGTATATGCACCAGTAACCTCCTAAGTTAAAATTCTTTTTGTTAGTTTTTTAATGATATTTGAAATCGGCAGCAGCCGAAGCTGTGGGTAAAAGGGCGATAAGTCCCGGAATCAGCCTCCAGTCAAAACTGGCTTTGCAGCTGGCGGGAACTGTGTTTATTTTGGTCCTCCTTTCTACTGTAAATCAGAGTAGGCTTTTATCCCACATAGCGATTTGGCCTTTTTAACAGCCCTCACTACAGCCTGTTCTACAACCCTTGCACTTAATAGTCCAATTACATTAATATTTGCTTCAACTTTTCCTGTTGCTAACGCAAATATGGTGTCTCCGTCGAACATGGAATGGGCTGGCCTTATAGTTCTTCCATATCCATTATGGGCCATAGATGCCAGCTTATTAGCCTGGGATTTATTCAATTTTCCATTTGTTACAACTACACCGATGGTCGTATTTTCACCGAAGAAATTTTTCTTTTTGCTGTATTGTTTTATCATTAAGTCTTCTGTATTAGCCAATGTTTTTCCATCCTCTTTTAAAGTTCCGGCAAGTATCTTACCATTACTGGGATCTATCACATCCCCTAAACAATTCACTGCAACTAGGGCAGCTACCTTCAATTCTTCTACTTGTAATCCATACACTCCAATTCCGCCTTTCATAGCCCTATCCATACCCATTAATTTGCCTACTGTTGCCCCCGTTCCAGCCCCCACATTACCCTCCGGGCATTGTTTGTTTGTAGCATTAACACATGCTTTGTAACCCATATTTTTATCTGGCCTGACTTTGTGATTTCCTATAGCCAGATCAAACAAGACAGCACTGCACACTATAGGCACCTTAGTAACTTGAACATCAAAACCTATGCCATTTTCCTCTAAATACTGCATTACACCGGTTGCTGCATCTAAACCAAAGGCACTTCCCCCTGCCAGAACAACTGTATGTATTTTTTCCACTAAATTTACCGGGTTTAATAAGTCAGTCTCTCTGGTGCCAGGGGCTCCTCCTCTTACATCAACCCCTGCTGTTGCTCCCTCTTCACATATAATTACACTACACCCTGTGGCGGCTTCCAGATCCTGTTCATGCCCGACTTTAATCCCTTCAATATCAATTATTTTAATTTCTTTCATTTAAACCCATCCTTTCTCCTTGGGGTTAATTCCGGTTTGCCCCGTTATTGAAGCAGACATAGCTGTGGTTAACCACACACCTAAAATAGTCAATATACCGCCCATAATCCCATACCAGTAAATACCGTTAATAGAAAAGCAACCGCCGCAAATAGTATTGGGGTCCACTTGAGATATACTCCACCTTCTTTTGCAGCTCTACCGCTTATCATTGGGCTATATATTTCCTTGGCCTTTGGTATTATACCTTTTATTAATATACCTATTCCCGTACCAACCATAAGACCTATACCTAAACTATTTTTAAATGCTGTAGCGGCTGCCACATCAGAAAACCAACCTTGGGCAACACCTACTGGTATTATGAAGAAATACGATATTATGGCACCAAGAAACCATACTCCTGTAAATAGCGGTCCAATAATGTAGCCGATACCGACGGCCATCGGAGATACCCATATACCGAAGAAAATATTCTTAGTAGCTAATCTGGCTGACATCCAGGCTCCCGGAATAAGACCAAACCAATCTCTTAACGCAGTAAATATTGCAGTCAATCCTAATGTTGTAAATAAGGTTTTCGCCTTGGATCCTCCTTCATCTCCTGCTAACACAGTCTCTGATGCTGCTTTACCTATAGGGAATGGCAGTTTTTCTCCTTCAATGAAATACTTTCTGACGAGAGCTGTAAAGATTACACCTAATATTGTTCCTCCCAAAGTAATGATCAGCAATGTCCAATAACTAACAGTAGCATTTTTATACAGCATCCAAATACCAGGTATTGTAAATGCCAACCCTCCTGCCACCATACTTCCCGCAGACATTGCAGTATGCGTTACATTGATTTCATTAAGGTTTGTATTCTTTAATGCTTTTAAAACCGCCATTGACATGATTGCGACAAAAATTGTAGGTCATGGTAATGCTCCCATCCTCAAAGCAACATACATTGAACTCGTAGTAATAATTATTGAACCTATTGCACCAATGATTATCCCACGAATGGTTAATTGTTCCTCGAAAGACTTTGCATAACGATAATCTTGTTCCTTATTATCCATAAACAACTCCTCCTTAAAACTATTTTTAACCCTGTTAAATTATATGAATATCTTCTTTATTTAATTTAATAATGCACTTTTTATAAAAGGGCCAATGACTCAGCTACGGTGCACCTCCCTAAAAAGATAACCGCCGGGTGGGTGAGGTAATTTAAACATCCTCACCCACGAATTCAATCTTAAATACCCCAGAACTTCTTAATAATACGTTTGGGCGGTGCTTCCGTCATTAAACTGACAACAACAAAGGCCGCCAGTGAAATCAATAGAGGTAAAACAATGGTGTGCATGCCTAGGGGCCTCGGCCAGACATATTTGAAAAGAATATAAAAGCCTACACCTGTAAAAATGGAGGCAAAAGCTCCAGGGGTATTTGCCCGCTTCCAGTATATACCCAGCAGCACAGGCCAGAGAAATGTAGCTTTTAAACCAGCGCTGGCAAACAGATTTAACCAAACCATTAACTTGGGAGGATTGTATGCTGCAATGAAGATAATTACACCAATAACCAGTGTGCTCAAAAAGGAGATTTTGGCAGTGTTTTTAGCTTTGGGATTAATATAGTTGGCATTATAATGTTTCTGAGCCTGCG
>DFNM01000240.1 GCA_002376045.1 Firmicutes bacterium UBA3567 | reverse complement strand
AGGGTTACTCGAAGCTGCCCATCTGCATGGCCAAAACCCAGTATTCCCTGAGTGATGATCCCAATCTACTGGGAAGACCTGATGATTTCACCGTCACGGTGAGGGATGTTAGAGTGTCTGCCGGAGCAGGTTTCATAGTGGTGTTGACGGGAGATGTGATGACAATGCCGGGTCTGCCCAAAAAACCCGCTGCTGAAAACATGGATATCGATGAGGAGGGAAGAATCAGAGGACTGTTTTAAATTAAGGAGCCTGGGATGATTCATTCCAGGCTCTTTAAAAAACCATGATGTTGGATAAAACTAATAAAGTAACCATGAATACAATTCCCGGGAAAATGCTTTTAAGTTTGTAATACATGAAGCTCACAACCAGTCCTGTTGCAGGAATAATCACAAAACCGTGAAACAAAGCTGAAAGTCCGGGGTTTTGATGAATAAAAAACAAGGGAATCACATACAAAAAGCTGTGAATACACGGAGTAATTACAATTGACCATATAGGTTTTGCAACATATTCCAAATATGTTTGAATAAATCCTCTAAAATAAAGCTCCTGCTGTATAATATGAAAGATTGGTACAAACAATGCTTTCCAGAAGGGCGGGTGGATTGTTTTGGGTATAGACATTGCGCTGAGGAAAAACCCCAAGAAAGCCAGGGCAAATCCTATCAATAATCCTCTAGAGAGGTGAGTGAAGTTTAAACCTATCCTGTTAAAATTGTAGTTATAAAAACTGCATGTGAACAGAGATATGCCCATAACCATTACCGGTTTTAAATATGCAGTAAAGTGTAAAGAAGATTTCAAGTCTATTACAGTAAACAGCAAATAGATCGCAAGAGACACAAGTACTGCAAAAGCTTCGCGAGGATCTGCTTGAATACGGTCCTTTATCCAAAAAGCTCTGAACGGAATATCTACAGTAAGGATGTATACAGTTCCCATCAAAAGGACAGCATACAGCCCGATTACCATGATAGATAAAGGAATTGTACCTGAAGCCGGGTATTCTGAAGCACTGAGGGGATTATCTATTGCTGTGGTATCCTTCTTTTCAGATGTGAATGTTACCAAATCCCCTTCAATATAGTGGGTATATCCAAACTTTTCAGTTTCCATAGATGCCATAAAGGTGTTCAGGGGTTTAAAATAAAACCTTTCGTTTCCAAATAATTTATAGTGAAAAAAAGTTTGAAGCCCCTTGTTAAAGGTTTTTTTGCTCTTTTCGATTATTTTTGAGTCATATACCCTTGTAAGGATAAGTTTCTCACGAAAAACCTGATACTCTTCGGGATACAAGGGTATAAACAGGGAAGCAAAATTACCCTTTAGTGTTTCGGCAGGATGTTTAAATAGAAAATTTCCATCTCCGATTATGACCACACCATAGACAGAATTGTTTTGATAGCCAGGGATTAAATATCCTTTATCCTTTAGGGAGAATTCTATGTAATCCGTTTCGAACTCGAATTTTTCCAGTGCATAAATTTCATCGACTTTGTAAGCAACTCCGAGGTTTCCTAAATTTGTAAAACCGCAAAAAAACAAGGAAAAAGTGAGTAGACCCAAAATAATAAGGAATATTACAACTATTAAAACTGCACCCAGTGGATTGTAATTATGTATCAAAGATATTTTCAATGCCAAGAACCCCTCTCTGTTTTCATATACTACAAATCAAAAACAAATAGCTATTAAAATCCAAGTAATTCTGGTATAATTATATGAAAAAATCGTGTGAAAGACAACCTGATTTCAAGATACAGAGGTGGCGATAAAACCATGATAGATGAAAACAAGATTAAAAAGGCGGTAAAGTTGTTTTTAGAAGGCATTGGTGAGGACCCGCAGCGTGAAGGTTTGAGGGATACTCCTGCAAGGGTGGCAGAGATGTGCAGAGAGATTTTTTGCGGTATAGACCAGGACCCTGAAAAGGAGCTGGAAGTATACTTTAATGAGGAATATGATGAAATGGTAGTTGTAAGGGATATACCTTTTTATTCCATATGTGAACATCACCTTATGCCTTTTTACGGCAAAGCTCATGTTGCATACATACCCAAAAAAGGAAGGTTAACGGGTTTGAGCAAACTGGCTCGTGTTTTAGAGGTGGTTTCTAAGCGGCCTCAGCTGCAGGAAAGAATCACATCCAAAACGGCAGATTACATCATGGATAAACTGAAGCCTCATGGGGTTGCAGTGGTTATAGAGGCTGAACACATGTGCATGACCATGAGGGGAGTTAAGAAACCGGGCAGCAAAACTGTAACATCTGCTGTCAGAGGTATATTTCGGAAAAATGAGGCCTCAAGAGCTGAAGTGCTTTCATTAATAAAAGGCAGCAAAAATGATTAACTGAATTAAAGCTTCCTTGCTATTTTATGTGGGTAAATACATATATTGCATGTGCATCTGTCCAGTTTTGTTTCCAGTTAAGGCATATTACTTTTGCCGTATCATCCAATACCTAAAAAAAAAAAGAGGTTCTTCTCCGAAACAACTGGTTAAAGGTTGAACTAATATTATCTAACAAACTTTATCTAGAAAGATACATGGATTGGTTAGATAGTCTTTGCCCGGCTCAAGAATTTCTACACCGGCCAGCTTCATTGCCCGGTGTAGATACAA
>DFNM01000125.1:6535-10776 GCA_002376045.1 Firmicutes bacterium UBA3567 | reverse complement strand
GATACCGCATCAACCATTTGTCTTACAGCTTCAGGGCCTATAGGTGCCTTTTTGCCGACCAGCATTATGTCTTGCATGGGTGGAATTTCAAATTCTGATAATTTTATTGTCATATCAGCTTTGCGGAGAGGTTCGGTTGGTGGGGAAGTTCCTTTCGATAACAAAAAAGATGACCTCCTTTCTTAGAGCAGTCGAAAATTAAAATCTCTGTGGTATAAAATCAGCTTGCAAAAAAAGGCAGCGTACCAATTGTCAAATAATCCTGCTTCTTTAAATAATATAATATGCTCTTCTCCATTTTGGTTGAATCAAATGTCATACAAATCGTTAAATTATTACCGCTTTCTTCTAGAACCCATTAAGGGTGCTCTTGCACTCAATTAACTTTTGAGTGCCAGGGCCTTGTTACTTGGTGTCATCCCTACCTGTGATCCAAATGAGCATCTAAAAACATCTGTTCGACCCTTTTCTGCTAATCCCCTAGCTTTTTCAACAATTTCTGCAAAATAATTTCCAATAATCGTTTTGACCAAAATTTTATTTTTTCTTAAACAACCATGTTCCAGTTAATCCCAGTAACATGACAAAACCCCCATACCCTACAAGGGGGTAGAGGTATTTAACTAGAGTTGAAAACCCGAACTGACTTACTGTAAAAGATAAAACCGTTATCCCGGCAATGATCCACTTTATATAAGGATGCTCAAAAGTGGTTACCTTTGCTGTAAACCCGTACAGATTTCCTACAGCCGTTGTATACACTTCTGCAAACAACACCACAGGGGGCAGGAATCTCAAATCCAGAAATAGAATGTATGAGCTATCTGTATATATCCGAAAACTCAATGTTTATTTTTTCCATGTTTTCTTTATGAATAAAATCTCTTTCCCTGCACACCTCCTCTTTCTCCGGCAGCACCCTCGCAGGAAGCTCTATGATAAATTCACACCCTTCCCCTTCCTTACTCCGCAATGAAATTTTGCCTCCATGCATTTCAACAAGGGATTTTACCAGGGAAAGGCCTATACCGCTCCCCTCGTGCTCTCTGGTAAAAGACTTGTCTACCTGTCTGAACCGCTCAAATATAACTTTTTGCTTGTTTTTGGGGATACCAATCCCTGTATCTTTCACAGAGATAACAACCTTTTCTCCCCTATCACAAACATTCACCATTATGCCGCCTCCGGCTTTGGTGAATTTTACAGCATTTGAAAGCAGGTTCAGCATGATTCGCTCTATTTTATCAGCATCACACGCCATTATTTTTTCCTCCACATCCGTATCAAACCGGAAGGTTATACCCTTGTTTTTTATGTATTCGGCGACAGATAATGTTATCTCTTCAACCACACTAACAATATTGTGGTTCCGTAAATTCAGCTCAAAAAAGCCGGAATCTATTTTTGTTATATCTATGAAATTGTTCACCAGTCTCAACAACCTGAAACAGTTTTGTTTTATAAGGTCCAAATACTTACGTATATTTTTGCCATCAGCCCGGGCGGCCTTTTCATTTAAATTTGCATTCATCAGCTGCAAGGTAGTAAAGATTACATTTAAAGGCGTTCTAAATTCATGGGAAATATTGGTAAAAAATTCGGTTTTAATTCTGTCATATTCCAGGGCTTCGTGTAACAGTTTTCGTTCTGTAATGTCACGGATAACAACCTGCACCGCCGTCTCCCCTTTGTACGGAAAAGGAATTGCCGTAACTTCTACATCAACGGTTGATCCATTATCCAAGCGTACAATTTTCTCTTCAGCTAGGGGAACCATTTCACCATTATATCCTTTTTGGATTCGTTCTCTCACAAATTCTCTGTATTCAGGATGCACAAAATCAATCACCGGCCTTCCCTGAAGCTCTTTGGGATCTTCAACTCCAATAAGTTTGGCTGCCGCTGTGTTTGCAAAAACAACCTTCCCTTCCCTGTGCACGATTATGGCATCGGGGGAGAGTTCTACAAGCAGGCGGTAGCGTTCTTCACTTTCACGAAGGGCCTTTTCCGCCAGTTTCCTCTGAGTAATATCCCGGGCAATGGATAAAACAACCTTCTTCCCATTGAGGGAAAAAACGTGAGAACTAATTTCCATGGGTATCTTTGTACCAGTTTTTGAAACACATCTGGTTTCAAAGGTCTTCTGTTTCTGATGTGCACTGTTTTTAATCAGGTGTTCCACTTCTTTAAACCGCTTTTCACAATGAATATCCCTGGGAGTCATTTTCAGAATTTCATTTCTGGTGTATCCAAAAGTCCTGCATGCCACATCATTTACTTCAATAAACCTGCCGGGCCTTTCATCCGGGGTGACTTCATACAAAAAGATAGAATCATTCGCTTTGTGGAACAGCTCTCTAAACTTTGTTTCACTCTTTTTAAGCTCATTCCTGATGTTTTTCTCTGTTTCTGTCATATTTCCCAGAAGCCAGGCAATAAGCAGAATAAAACCGCTTATCATTATATCCACATCAATATCTGTAAAGTTTTTGTTAAAACCTATTACAAACAATGACGCTATGGATAGAAATGCCGATAACATGGCCATGGTAATACCATACTTAAGTCCTGTTATTATAACCGGCATCAACAGCGCTATCTTAAAAATATCCTTGTTCTCATTTATGAGCAGATACCCCGTCAAAAATAGATAAATAAATATAAGAATCAGTTCAAAAATCATGTTCTGGCGATCAAACCCCAAATTGATTTTCTGCAGCAGTGGAATCAGTGCCAGCAAAATGGCAAACATTATAACTGTTGGAATCTTTTCAAATAGATTTTCGTAAGAAAAGCTGGAAGACCTTAAAACCATGATTCCTATCAACAAAAAAAACAGCACCTGAGAAAGGAATATATACCTGCTGATTAAGATGAATCGTTTTTTTTCGATGTGTTTCATGAGTAACTACCCTTCCATAAAATAAAGGCAGCAGTGCTACCATATAAGGTCTAAATTATGTTTTTTTGTATCACAAAAACATCGTTTTACTATATAACCTGTTAAAAATAACAGTACAACATGGGGTAAGCCAATAAGAGTTCTTAATATGCTGTTCTTCAAAAAAGTTTCAAAGGTAATATTAAACACAGAAGTGATAATCCTGATGGACATCGTCTCAAACAGCAGCAAGGCAAGGAAACTTACAACACTAGACACTATAGAAACAACTGTATCTGCATCAGTAAAGGCATTCATAAAAACAATTAATAAACTGAGGCAAACAATGGTATGAACCCCCAAAGTAATGGGAAGCAGTCGTATTGCATAAGCGATAAATGACAGGCCAATTCCAAATAAACATATTTTCTTCCAGTTTAATTCTGCCTTTGATAGAACAAAGGTTAATGCTGCAACAGCAATGCCTTCCGGGATTCCCTGCAGCAACAAAGCTATTACAGGTATTTTCATTTTTGCCTCCACAAAACGCCATTTACTGAATGATTTTCCTTCAAAAATTATACCATTACTCTTTTTTCTAATCAACACATAATTGGCAATTACTGCCTGTTAATTAAAAAAATTTACATTTAGCATTTGTCAATCTCTTGATTTTAGTATCATCTCTTTGAATAGTTCTAAAATTTCCGGATCGTAATATGTTCCGGAATACTTCTCCAGTTCCCTTATGGCCTGCTGCTGTGATAGAACTCTTTTGTACGGCCTGTTGCTGCATATAGCATCAAAGCTGTCAATGATCCGCATGATACGCGCTCCTATGGGTATTGCCTCACCGGCCAGTCCGTGAGGATAACCACTGCCATCAAAATTTTCATGATGGTGAAGTATTATTCTGCGGGCTCCTTTAATTGACTCCAAAGGTCTTATTATATCCGCACCCCATTGAGGATGCTGTTTTAAGATTTTCCATTCTTCTTCACTCAACCTGGCAGGTTTGTTCAGTATCTCTCTGGATATTTCGATTTTGCCTATATCATGGAGCAATGCTCCATAGGTAATATCTTTTATTATCTTCTCATCCAGCTCCAATTTTGCCGCGAGTTTTTTTGCCATGTCCATAACCCTCAGGGAATGACCGTAGGTGTACCTGTCCTTAGCATTTATAACCATCGTCAGGGTTCGGATGGAATTGAACAACTCCTTCTCATTGTCCTTTAATGACAGGCTCAGTTCATCAAAGACGGAATAATAGGTTTCCACCCGGTTTTTGCTGATAGACTTGGCTTTGTATAAGGCTTCATCGGCATTCTGTATCAGCCTTTCTTTGCTGTCAGCATTG